>CACYBO010000043.1 GCA_902772685.1 uncultured Eubacteriales bacterium
AGATTCCTATTGCAGCTGTTGCATTAGGGGCGAAAGTAATAGAAAAGCACTTTACTCTGAGTCGGGAGCTTCCCGGACCTGATCAGAAGGCAAGTATTGAACCTGATGAGCTGAAGGCTATGGTAGATTCCATCAGGCATGTGGAAGCCGCTCTTGGAGACGGTGTAAAAGAGCCGCATGCCGGCGAGATCGAGAACCGCCATGTCTCAAGAAAAAGCATTGTTGCCAGCAGGGACATTAAAAAAGGCGAAATACTTACAGAGGAGAACATCGTCCCCCGCCATGCGGGAAGGGGCATTTCACCGGCCAGATGGGATGAAGTGATCGGAACAGCGGCAGTCAGAGATTTTATTGAGGACGAAATGATAGAGCTATGATAAACATTAATGTTCTGACTACAACAAGAGCTGAATACGGGCTGATGCGGCCGTTGATCGAAAGAATGCGCAAGGATGAGGACATCCAAATGAAGCTTCTTGTTACCGGCGCGCACCTGAGCGAACGGTTCGGGCTGACATACAGGGAAATAGAAAATGACGGGATCCCGATTTACAGGAAAATCGACATTCTGAGCGACAAGGAAGGAGTTCAGTTCGTTTCGGAGACCATGGCGAATGCGCTAAAGCTGTTTACGGAGTATTTTATCGCAGAACAGCCTGATTTTCTGCTTGTGGACGGAGATCGTTACGAGACCATGGCAATCTGCGTGGCTGCATTCAATTCCAATGTTCCGATCATTCATCTCAGCGGAGGAGCAACGACGGACGGTGCGGCTGATGAGTTTTACAGACATGCAATAACCAAGATGGCTTATCTTCATTTTCCTACGACCGATATTTACAGGAAGAGGATCATTCAGCTTGGCGAAGATCCTGAAAGAGTATTCACTGTCGGCTCACTGGGGATAGAGAATATTATGTCTACTAAACTCCTCACAAAAGCTGAACTGGAAAAGAGCATATCTTTTGAATTGGATAAGCCTTACGCTCTGGTCACGTTCCATCCGGTAACTCTGGAGAAAATGACCTGCATCGACCAGCTTAATGAGCTGCTGTGGGTATGTGATGAATTGAAGGATATGAAGTTCATTATCACGATGGCCAATGCCGATGCCGGCGGAGATGATATAAACGAGGCGCTTATCAGATATGCTTCGACCAGAAACGACCGGGTCCTATGCGTGAGATCGCTCGGCGCATTGCGCTATGTCAGCGCAATGAAGTATTGTGAGTTTGTGATGGGCAACTCATCAAGCGGGCTGATCGAAACCCCCTCATTTAAAATTCCCACAGTCAACATTGGTGACCGGCAGAGGGGCAGGATCAAAGCGGAAAGTGTCATCGACTGTGAACCGGTCCGCGGCAGTATTCTAAAAGCTGTCGAACTGGCAAGATCTGAAGAATTCAGGGAATTCTGTACGCACGTGGTAAATCCCAATGGTGACGGCGATTCGTCAAGGAAGATCGTCAAGCACATTAAGGAGTACTGCTCCGGGCACACGGTGGATTTAAAGAAGAAGTTTTATGATATTGCTTTCTGAGAAGAGGCTGCAGAATGAATATATTAATTACAAATATCGGAAGAAGAGGATACCTGGTCGATTTCTTTAAAGGAATAGAAGGGTTTTCGGGAAAAATATACACATCAGATTGTGATATTACCGCAAGCGGGCTGTACGGTGCTAATGACGGACACTTTATCCTTCCTAAGCCGGTAGATGACGAAACGCGTTATGTGAAAGAATTGATCAGAACATGCCGTGAAAATGATATACAGGCTGTTCTCCCGGTCATAGATCCGGAGATCTATATCCTTTCCGGCCATATTGAGGAGTTCAGGCAGAATGGGATCACTGTGGTGGTCTCAGATAAAAGAGTGCTTGAGATCTGCAACGATAAGCTTAAAATGAACGAGTTCCTGGCAGAAGCGGGCATTCTGTTTCCTCAGACATATGCGACCGTTCTGGAATTTGAGGAAGCGTTGGAACAGGGCAGGATAAAGATGCCGGTAGTGCTCAAACCAATTTTGGGAAGCGGAAGCGTCGACACCTTTTTTCTTGACGACATCGAGAAGATCAGGGCGCTTTTTAAAGACGGAATGATCATTCAGGAAAAGCTGGAAGGCACGGAATACGGAACTGATACGTTTAATGATTTTGAAGGCAGACCTTTACGATGCGCCATCAAAAAAAAGCTGCTGATGAGGAGCGGAGAAACAGATAAGAGTATATCCGTCCATAATGAGCAGATCCAGAATGTCCTGCTAAGTATTGCGTCAAAACTTGGACACGTTGCCAATCTGGATTGCGATGTTATAGTTCATGACGGAAAACCCTATGTGATCGACATGAATCCGCGGTTTGGAGGAGGATATCCTGCGACGCACGCGATTGGTGTGAATCTGGTCGAAATACTGTACCAGCTGCTCCAGGGCAGAAGCGTTGCTCCGGAGTTCGGGAACTATGAAGACGATATCCTGGTAATGAAAGAAATAGCTGTCCGGGCTACAATCATACATGGACTGTAAAGGAGTGTGCAATGAATTTGCGGGATCCGATTTCCGGCGATTTTGATTTTTATTATGAGCTCAAGTGCGAACCCTCTTCCATCTACTGGGGAGGGTTTGACAAAGCACCGGACAGGAATGGATTGAACGAGCATTTTAACCGATTTCTCAGGAAAGAATTCCCTGACAGGGATTTCTATATTCTGGAAGATGAAGGAATACCTGTCGGATATTTGCAGTTGACACACAATAGCAATACCGAGATTGAGATCGGATATGGTGTGAGCGAGAAATACAGAGGGCGGGGCTGCGGATACTATCTGCTTGATCAGGCAAAAGGGATCATTTCGGAAATGGACGGATGCGTTGATCTTATAGGATATGTACGTGAAGACAATAAATCCTCCAAAAAGTGTTTTGAGAAGAACGGTTTTCTCAGAAAAGACG
>CACYBO010000044.1 GCA_902772685.1 uncultured Eubacteriales bacterium
CTGCGGGATTTAACAATACGATCAGTGTGCCCATGACAAGAATCATCGGACATCTATTAGGAGGGCCTTTCGCTGCTCCTATCTTTATGTTTTCAATGGGTGTTGGAATAGTGTATTCCAGGAATGGCGTTCATTTTAATTGGCGTGCTTAAGAAACTGAAAGTATCGGCAAGAGGAATGGTAATTATCGCGTTGATAGAAATTGCGGCTGCCACAGTAATTGCCGCAGGTTATAAGAATGCGAAAAAGCATTTTAGAAAGGAAGAGTGAGATGGTAAGAAAGAATAAAGCAACAAAAGCAATACTCTTCACATTGCTTTTTGCGGCTGCAATGCTTTTCATAGTGCCTGCAGACTCTGTATGGGCTGAAGGTAGTGACAACGATCCGGTGGATAAAAAAGAGATTTACAAAGACGTAGTCGAGTCAGGGGAGGCGATAGAATCTGAGGGGGATCTCTATTTGGATGGCGTCCACGCCGATCCGACCACCTTTGAAAAAAACTTCTGCCTGTCAGTGGACCAGAAGGAGTATACGATCACTGAAATTGAAAAGGTCATATCATATTACTTGAAACCTGGAATGAGCGATCTGGAAAAATATTATACACTTGCGAAATGGACAAATCAACGCGTTGTTTATGATAATGACTTCTGGCCAGCCGGTTATAATCTGGACTATTACAGCCATCAATGGGATGCGTATGGCGGAATCAATGAAGATGAAATGTCAGTATGCGCGGGTATTGCGATTTTTTATTCGAACATGTGTCACGCAGCTGATCTGCCGTGTAAGTTTGTCAGATTAAACCCGAAAATTCTGGATCATACGATCACTTACATTCCTGATATCAATGGACATGCATATTACGCTGATATCACCGAGAATGATTTTCTAATGTCAAAGAAAGCGTGTTTTTTTGCCGAGAATTCTGATTTGGGCTTTTCAGACATAAAGAATGAGAATGCCGATGATGGCACATTTGAATACTGTGAAGGAAATGACGAGTATCGGGGATCAAATATAAAAGACTGTTGGCAGGACAAAATACCATATAAGAAATGGTTCAAGGAATACGCACTGCATCAGGGGACAGATAAAGACTTCAAGACGCAGTATCCAGAATACGCACCAAGCAGTGAAGATGGTACACATTATGCGTCTTATCAGGATTTCGATAAGTATCCGGCTCAGCCTTATGCGGATCGGGCCTCAACTACCGACGTCACAGGCATTTGGTTCCTAGATGATTTCTATTTGAATCCGGCAGAAGCAAAAGCTATGATCAAGGACAAGGTGTTAAATGAGCAGTTTCTCAACATATCCGGAGTGGAAGGGAACTATGATTGCGGTACCACCGATGATCTTGTAGATGCCGTTAGTGAAGACATCTCGATCGAATACTTCCCATCAGTCGAAGACGGCAAAGTTGTTGCAAAGGCAGCCGAGCTTAATACAGATCCAAATAATCCAGATTATCAGGTAATATATGGCTCGCACGATGAGACAACCGGTGAAGAGGTGCTTACCATCCAAGGCAAAGGAGAGTACCAAGGTAAATGTGAACTTCGAGTCAGGATGAATTCCGCTATCGCCAAAAAAGAGCCGGTCCGTATCAATGGTCTTGTTTACAATGGAAAGGTGCAAAAACTGATAGAACCGGGAGAACCAGAAGATGAAAATGATACAATGCTCTACGCTGTGTGCAAGCCGGGGACGGAGCCCGCTGATGACGCTTATACCGAAACGGTCCCCACTGGTACCAACGCCGGAGGATATGATGTATGGTATAAGGTGATTGCGGCGGATGAGAACCATACCGATCTGCCGGCGCAGAAATTAACTATTATACCAGAGCTATCAGAAAAGTATTCGGATAGACCAGTGAGGATTTTTCCTGCGAATATCGAAGAATTAGGAGCAGTCAAATTGTCTAAAACGGTCTTTACCTATAACGGCAAAGTCCAAAAGCCTTCAATCAAGACCAACCTGAAGGCGGGAACAGATTATACAGTTGAGTGGGATAATCCTTCTTCTAAGAATGTCGATACATACGGTGTGACGATCGACGGAAAAGGTAATTATGGCGGATCATTCTGGGGAGTCTATCAGATCAACAAGGCCTCCAATCCGATGAAGCTCAAAGGCAAGACCGCGAAAGTCAAGCGCAGCAAAGTCAGGAAAAAGGCACAGAAGGTCAAGCGCAGCAAGGTGGTCACGGTGAGCAAGGCGAAGGGCAAGAAGACCTATAAACTCGTTTCCGCGAAGAAGGGCAAAAAGAGCTTCAAGAAGAAATTCAAGATCAACGCCAAGACCGGAAACGTCACCGTGAAGAAAGGTCTGAAGAAAGGCACCTACAAGGTCAAGATCAAAGTCAAGGCGGCAGGAAACGCCAATTACAAGGCGTCTGCATGGAAAAAAGTGACGTTCAGGATCAAGGTCAAATAAGCAGCTGCGGCAGCAATAATCCCCGGCAGATTCAGCATATGTAGTTTCTCCGGGGATCTTTTTATGTTCATCATCAATATGATATCAATATGATATAATTCAGTTGTCATCATTTTGCTGACAACTGAAATAAACTGCCGGTAATGGGAGGATCAGATCATGATAAAAAAACACTGGCCTATATTGTTTGCAATTGCGGCGGTGATTATCAGCATCATTCTCGGAATCGCTGCATCAAATTCAGCGGATACGGGTGTTGCGATTTTCGTCGGTGCAATCATTTTTATGTTTTTGTTTCCGCTTGCCGGCGCATTGATCGGGAGCTGGTACGGGTGGAGAATCCGGTCACCACTGAAATGGGCTGCGGCACCGGCGGTATATCTGGGTGTTGTTCTGTTCATGATGGTCACGGACCTATTGTCCGGCAATGGAGCAATGGACCTGAGCACGTGCTTTTATATCGGTGCTTTTACCGGAATTGCAGCTCTTGGTTTTGAAGCAGTCGCCAGTGCGGTTGCTTGGCTGGCGAGAAGAAACAGAGCAGGTAAAGATACAGAGTAGAGGAAGATAGAAAAAAAGAAGGAGTTAAAGACATGAAGAAGATAGTATTGATTATCGCGTGTGTCCTTTCGCTTGTAATCGGATTCGCGGGATGCGGCAGCTCAAATTTCGGAGTCGTCGTCAATGAAGATCTGAATATTGAGATTACTGCCGAGAATGCGGACAAAGATATGACAGGCGCGACGGGCACCTTTACAGTTGGTGAAGGAGATGATGTTCAGATCGAGCCGAATTTCGAAGAAGGCAAGGTTCTGGTCGAGTTCTATCCGATCGAGGCTTCGGATGATGTGAACGCCGATGCGGAAGAACTCATGCCAAAGGGAAAGCCGGAGTTTGACGTGGAAGTATCCGGCACAGAACCAATTGAATGCGGATTCGCCGCAGGCGACTATATGGTCAGCGCGACAGTTCTTGAGAAAGCCAACGGAACGGCGGTTATCAGTCTGATCACCGCTGAAGAGAAGGATCCGTGGACAAAAGTGTCGTCTGCAGCGGAAGCGGCGAAGGGCGCAGGTATGGAGGACTTCGAAGTTCCGCCGCAGCTGCAGATCAATGATCTGACCTTCAGCGATCCTGCTTTCTCATACCTGGATGGAGTTGCGCAGGCGTCTTATGAAAGCGGGGCGATTGGCATTTATGTTCGGGAGGCGTCCGGAATCTACGGCGGACCGATGACGGACCGCGATCTGAAAAGTTTCCCTGAACACTGGACCCAGCAGGTTGGAGATGATGCGGATGATGTAGTGGATTGCTACGGCATGGAAAAGGATTCCGCCATCGTTATTCAGTGGGGAGACACAGAGGACTTCCATACCGTTACAAGCCAGGGTCTGGGCGGCGAAGAGTACGGCATGGATGCAGCCACTGTTTCACGTCTTGAAGATATGATCGATTAATCATTTGCCGGTATCCGTCTTCAGGTAGACGGTGAGGTTATTGCTGCGGAAAGTGTTGAAATAGAGGACTTCCTCTGCAGTGCTTAAGACCATGCGGATTCCTATATGTTTTTCCGGGGAGTCATTGTGATACATCTCATAAAAAGCAGCGGGATCAAACCGGGCACCGAGATCCATGATGCTGAAGCAGATTCGATCATGCTCCGCGAAGAGACGGTAGTTCACATAGATGAAATCATCACCTGATTTTTTTGCGTGGTTCACGACATTGCCGGCCATTTCTTCTACGAAAAGTGCGGCAAGAGCGGGGATCCGTTTGTTCTCATAATGCTGTACGCAGAAATCATAAGAGCGTTCGCTCTCCCGGACCACGTCCTCCATCGTTCGAATTTCGGCATAGATATTATTCTTTTCGTCCCCTCCGAAGTCTTCGGGCAGGAGCATGATATCTTTCCACCCACGAGGGATTCCATGGCAGCGGACGCAGTTGACCAGAAAACTCGACACAATTATAAAGATTCTGCTGACAGCGTAAGCGGCAAGAACACCTTTGGTTCCAAAGATTACTCCTAAAACGAGGGCAAAGGCAACGGGGAGAAACAGACGCTCGCCGATGATAAGAGCATAGGATGCTTTCCAGCTGCCTGTACTTTGCAGGTAGCCCTGATGCAGCACAATACTGGTGTCAAACATCAGGCCCACAGCCATCCATCGAAGGGAGAAGATGGTCAGGGCTATGAACTGGGGATCGTGCGTATAGAGCCGGGTCAGAAGCGGCGCTGTGATGAAGACCATAAAGCCTATGATAATAGATACACCGACACCCAGTTTAAGACCGTAAGCATAGAGACGCTCCAGAGCCCTTCGGTCATTTGCTCTGTAGTAGACACCGTTTACAGTGCCCAATGCTCTCCCCATACCCGAAGGAATGCAGAACAGAAGCATAGCCAAGTCGCCCTGTATTCCTCTGACTGTAATAGCGATGAAACTCAGGGCGATGACGATATTGATGTAATTGAGGAACACCTCACGCAGTGTTCCGGCCATCCTTTTCACGAAGTCCGGCTTACCTAAACGGAGCATATTCTTCAGGAGAGAAGGTTTCAGACCTCTGAGCGCGGGATGAAAGTATCCCTTCCTGATAACAAATGCAATGGTGAGGATCAGCAGCTGCAGGATGAATCCAATGGAAGTGGCAACGCCGATGCCAAAGGCGCCTCCGTGGAATACGAAGACGTTGAGCAGGTCGCCAACGATATCGCAGATGCAAAGAACAATTGTTGAAATCAGGAAGGCCCCTCTGCCGCCATCCATCACAAGGATCGGGGCAGTGACCTGTATCAGCAGCAGGGGAGCGATTCCGAAGAGATACCCATGCAGGTATTCATACATATAGGGGATCAGTTCAGGAGATCTGCTCAGAGGAACGCCGCACAGACGCAATGTCATCGAAGGGAAAAGAAGACAAAAGAGAATCATAGCAACGGCTCCGGCAAGCGCCAGATAGACTGCGAGATTGAATACTCCGTTTGCATCATCCCGTTTACCCTGTGTGATCAGTCTGGAGCATACAGCGGCGCATCCGCTGGCGAGAAACCCGGCCAGAACAAGAATAATGCGGGTGAAGGGCCGAAGCAGTGATATGCCCGCATAGAGTTCCTCACCAAGAAACTGGCTGGCAATGATACCATCGATGAGGACGGCAATCACGCCCGTAGCCTCGGTAAAAATCATGGCTAGGGCTGTAGTCAGAAAAATGGCCGAAATATTATCGCTATAGAAGTATCGCTTGAATTGTGAAAACATCTTGCGTTTATTACTCTAAATAACTCAATCTGTGTGTTTACTGATATAAATACAGATAGATTATATTCATATTAAATTAAAAAATCAAACTCTGGCGCAAAGCACCTGTCATTTGACCGGCGACCGTTTCCGTCAATAGATAATTATTCCCCGCTAAGTACGAAGGGAGACCCGCCGGGTCTCTCTTTTTTGTTTGACTGCAAAGCTTTATTCCATTAAAATCAACTTAGTATTATCTGAAAATTAAGACACTCTTTTGTATGACAATTCGCAACAAACGTTTGAATAAAAAGTGGGGTATAAAAATGAAGACGAAGAGAATCCTGAAGATTGTTCTAGGGCTGGTTGTTACTTTTACAATGGCCTTTTCTCCGATTTCCAGCAGCTACGCGATGATTGAAAACGCCCCAAGCGACGGCGGGGAACAGGTCACAGAATCGCAGACGCCCGAGGTGATTTCCGAAGAATCACCTGCTGAGGAGCAAGCGACTGCGGAACAGGCGGAGCCTGAGCAGAATGATAGTATAAAAGCTACTGAAGAAGTTGCCTCAGAAGAAGCTGCTTCGGAAGAGATTGTTTCAGAAGAGAGTGACGAGCAGGAAACAGCAAGTGGCGAAGCCGAAAACGAGAAAGCAACCAGGACAAAATACACCTGGAACGACGGAAAAATAAATGTAACGGCAGTGCTTTCTGATGCAGACGCCATACCGGACGATGCTGAGCTTATTGCAAAGGCAGTAAACA
>CACYBO010000045.1 GCA_902772685.1 uncultured Eubacteriales bacterium
AGAGAGGCGCTTGCCATAACAGGCAGGAGAGACCTCGAGAAAGTCCTTTTGGGAGGCAGAAGGAAATGAGCAGAATCAATGATGTGGTAAAAGCGCTGAGCCAGTCGCGGCGCATATACCAGCGGATCATGAAGAGAAAAAGATATACTCATTTCTATACGAATGAGATCTATTCTCCGGGTGTCACTGAACACGGTGTTTCGGATGCGTTCCCTGAGAACACGCTGGCGTCGTGCGACAATCTGAAGTATATGGAATACCTGCTCAAGGAGAAGGACATGGCAGGCAAGATCCAGCTCATATATGTGGATCCTCCGTTCTTCTCAAACAGCAAGTATCAGGTTTCCGTACGGCTTGAGTCCGACAGTCTCGGCAAATCACCTGCCATCAGGACGGGAGCCTATGACGATACATGGGAGGACAGTCTGCAGCAGTACCTGACGATGCTGGGCGTGCGGTTCATGCTGATGAAGGACCTGCTGGCCGATACGGGATGTATCTGGGTGCATCTGGACTGGCACAGCTCCCACTACATGAAGATCCTTCTGGACGAAATATTCGGATATGAGAACTTCATCAACGAGGTCGCGTGGAATTACAAATCCGGGGGAGCCTCTAAACGCAGTTTTGCGCGCAAGCACGACACACTGCTCTTTTACTGCAAAACCAATAAATACAAATTCCATCCGCTCAGGGAAAAATCCTACAACCGCGGCATGAAGCCGTACAGGTTCAAGGACGTTGAGGAATTCCAGGATGATCTTGGCTGGTACACCATGGTCAATATGAAAGACGTCTGGACGATAGACATGGTGGGCAGGACATCCCGCGAGCGCACGGGATACGCGACGCAAAAGCCTGAAAAACTGCTGGAGCGCATCGTTGAGGCGTGCAGTGATGAAGGTGACATCTGCGCGGATTTCTTTTCCGGTTCAGGCACGCTGGGCGTTGTGGCCGAGAAGATGGGCCGCAGGTGGATCATGTGCGACGAGGGGGAAGTGTCCGCGGCAAATCAGATCAAGAGACTAGTTGCAGGGAAAAAGGAGGACAACGGGCGCTTTGGTGCCTTTGCAGTGATCAGGCATGAAAAGGACCCTGATGAAGCGCTGAGCCGTCTCGTCAGGTGCAACGAAGACATGGGATGCCTGAGAATCAACGATTATGTTCCAGATGTGCTGAAACTCAGCGATGCGGACGAAGAAATCGCACTGAAGTATCTGCATGATGACAGCAGATCATGCATCGATTTCTGGAGCGTTGACCCTGATTATGACGGCCACGTGCACAGAGCCGGTGAAATCATCGGCGGACGGGATTTCTGCACGCTGCCGGACGGCAGACTGCATGTGATCGGTTATGATGTGTTCGGCAATAGATTCTGCTGGGAGAAGATAGTATAATCAAGTTATGAAAAAAAGACTTTATAAACAGGAAAACTATAAAATGAGCAAATGGTCCGGAGGCAACACCAGAGAACTTGCCATATACCCGGACGGTGCCGATTACCTCGACAGAGACTTTCTGTGGCGGCTGAGCAGCGCGGATTCAGATCTGGAGGAATCATCCTTTACGAAGCTGCCGGATTACGACAGGATCCTTCTGGTGCTCGACGGAAACGTCGTCCTGGCACACGGAGAGGAGCGGACCGTAAGTCTTTCGCCCTATGAGTATGACGCCTTCGACGGGGCGGTCAAGACAAAGTGCTTCGGCAAACTGGGGAAGGATTACAACCTCATCTACCGCAAAGGCACCAAGGGCCGCATGGAAGTCATAAATCTGACAGAGCAGGGACATCACCTCAGCTGCAGGTTCAGCGGATGCAGATCCATCGGGCTGTACAGCGCGGAAGGATATACGGTCGTTTCTGTGAACGGACAGACGGATATGGTGAAGGAAGACCAGCAGATGGTCATTGAACTGGACCCGGACGAAGATGTGAGTCTGTCGGTTATGGGCAAAGGAAAGTGCGTTTTCACCGAAGTTGCCTTCGAGAGAGAGAATGTGCTGGGGTTCGGCATGGAGGACGACGCGGTACCCGTTGGAGGGGCGTCCGGCCAATCAGATTACATGCTGGCGCTGAAGTTGTCCCTCAGCAACAACCGGTGGAGCAGCGTCATGAACAGAATGAAGAAGAAGGGCGTGCTGCGCAGTCCTGTCCTTGAGAAGAAACTGCGCACACTGGATAAATTCTTCGTGCCGGGCATCGTCTGGGCTGTGGGCGTCATCCTCTGCGTGCTTCTGTACCTGGTTGGACTCAGTCCGGCTGCAGTAATCGGACTGATTATCGCATTCTCCATCGTCGACGTGTTCCTGATTTCGCCGATGATCTATCTGGCGGTGCTGCCGAGACCGCTCTCTGCCCACATCAAAAATGCAGACGAGCTGAACGCCTATGAGCGCCAGGTCTTTGAGGATCAGCTGAATTACGATCCGCGTCATGAACGGCTCATGCGAAAATACAGAGACAGAAAAGGCGAGGAGTACAAAGGAGCCGCGGACTTCTGGAGAAAGATGAATAAAGACGACTAGACTACTATGTATGAATTAATAGCAACAGCGACCTTCGGTTTGGAAGCGGTAGTGCGCAGGGAAATCGAAGGGCTGGGATATGAAATAATCAAAACAGAAGATGGCAAGGTGACCTATTCAGGTGATGAGCGGGCGATCGTCCGCTCAAATTTATGGCTGAGATGTGCTGATAGAGTGCTGCTGAAAGCCTGCGAATTTGAGGCGCTAGAATTCGAAGATCTGTTTCAGGGAATCAAAGCATACCCATGGGAGGAACTGATTCCCGCAGATGGGAAGTTCACGGTGACATGCTCGACCGTGAAGTCCAAACTGCACAATCCTCCTGCTATACAGAGCGTTTCGAAGAAGGCTATTGTAGAGCGCATGCGTTCAGCCTACGGTCTGGAACGGTTTGCGGAGACAGGGGCTGAGTACACGGTCAAAGTCACGCTGCTGAAGGACAGGGCAACGGTGACCGTAGATACCAGCGGTACGGGTCTTCATAAGAGAGGATACCGTGCGGCGAATGTGGATGCGCCGATGAAGGAGACGCTGGCGGCTGCTCTGGTGAATCTGAGTTTCTACAGTGCAGGCAGAACACTGGTGGATCCGTGCTGCGGAAGCGGGACGATCCCGATCGAAGCAGCCATGATCGCGATGAATATCGCTCCGGGGCTGTCCAGAACATTTGCGGCTGAGGAATGGGAGATCATTCCGCGGGAAATATGGAAGGAAGAGCGGAGGAAGGCGTTTGAAGCAATCACTGCGCCGCCCGGTGGCGTCTATGCCTCAGATATCGACCCGAGGGCAGTGGAAGCGGCAAAAGCGAACGCGGCGGAAGCAGGAGTAGACGAATGCATCCGGTTCACCCGTTCGGATGTAAAGAATCTTGGGAGCGCTTTTGACGGTCTTGACAGCGACCCACGGGGCATCATCATCACGAATCCGCCCTACGGGGAGCGCATCGGCCAGGAGGAGGAGATCAACGGGATCTTCAGGTCGCTGCGGAGCTTTTGCAGAGAGAATCCCGGCTGGTCACTGTTTATCATCACGCCGGACAAGGACGCAGAGAAGAAACTGATGGGGCGCCGGGCCGACCGCCGCCGCAAACTATACAACGGCAATATCGAAACGACCTATTATCAGTTCCACGGAAGGAAATAGGTACACCGGAGAAAACCTATGAGAGAAGTAGCGATACAGTGCACAATCGGACCGTCATGCAACGATCCCGAGATACTGGCGGCGATGATGGAAGCCGGCATGGTTGCGGCAAGAGTGAATCTTTCCCACGGGAGCGCTGCGTCCCAGGAGGACAAACTGGTAAACTTCAGACGGGCGGCAAGGATGAGCGGCACGGAAGAAGCGGCCATTATGTTCGACATAAGAGGACCGGAGATCCGGGTCAAGGAGATTCCGGACGGCGCCACGTTCGCGGGAACGGGAGAAACACTCGTACTGCGCTGCGAGAGTGAAGACGAGGGGCCGGAGCAGGAGGACGGACTCATTCCGCCGCCGGAGTACGATCCCTACGGAACCAAGTGGGGAAGCTACGTCAACCAAATCATACGCATCAACTATGAGAATCTCTGTCACGAGGTTAATGTTGGAACGCAGATCCTGCTGGATGACGGCAGAATCAGCCTCACCGTGGAGAGTGTGAAAGGAAAGGATATCATCTGCTATGTGGACAGGGGAGGCCGAATCGCCAGCCGCAAGGGCGTCAACGTCCCGGATGTGAAACTGCAGATGGACTATCTGGGCGAGAACGACATCGAGGATATCCTCTGGTGCATCGAACACGATGTGGATTACATTGCAGGTTCTTTCATCAGAAGAGCGGAGGATGTCCGTGCAATCAGACGGCTCCTTGATGAAAACGGAGGAGAGCAGATCGGAATCATCGCCAAAATCGAAAGCAAGGAAGCGGTCGGCAATTTCGAGGCTATTGCAGCGGAGGCCGATCAGATTCTCATCGCCCGGGGTGATATGGGAGTGGAAATCGGCTTCGAGAAGGTGCCCGCTGTTCAGAAACGCATCGTCCGCAGGTGCAGGGAACTGGGCAAGGCGGTTATCATCGCCACACAGCTCATCGAATCCATGACGGAAAACCTGACGCCTACGCGGGCGGAGGTTTCAGATATCGCCAATGCTGTTTTTGACGGGGTCACGGATCTGCTGGTGACGGGTGAAACGGCATCAGGCAAATATCCGGTAGAGGTCGTCCGGCAGATGGCGAAGATCATCGATCAGGCAATTCTGGACGTGCAGAAATACGGTGACGAGATCCTCTGATATCTGACAGAAGAGAGTATCTGAGCTATGAAAATCGAACTCAACAAAAACGACAAAACACCCATATACATGCAGATTGCGGGTCAGATCAAAAGCATGCTGCACACCGGCGCGATCACCGATGGTTATATGCTGCCGTCGGAGCGGGTTCTTGCGGAAGAGCTCGGCGTGCACAGGAACACTGTAACGAAGGCGTACGGTGAACTTAAAAGTGAGGGTCTGATTTACGCTTCACAGGGCAGATGCTACCGGGTCAGCTTCGGGCGGGGGACAGCCGGCGACGAAGAGACCGTGCCTGACAGAAGGAAGAACGTAAGCTGGGAAGCCGCCATGCGCCGTGAATACGATGATTTCAGCAGCGACTTCGACGAACTCTACAGCGAGAGCTTCGATCCTGCGTACATCTCCTTTGCGGGAGGCGTGGCGGCAAAAGAACCTTATCCTCCCGAAGAGATAGCCGACGTGTTTGAAGAAATCCTGAGCGGCAGCGAAGACAAGGCTTATTTCTATGTGCCTTATCAGGGTGATCCGGAGCTTATACGTGAGATCGTGAAGTACATGGCTTCAATTGGCATCAGGACCAAGGCTTCCAACATACAGATTTTCAAAGAGAACACCCAGGCGCTGGATTTTATCGTGCAGCTCATGCTCTCGCCCGGGGACAGCGTCATCGTCAATGAGATTATGGCGTCCGATGTGTACAGAACCATTGAGCTGGCTGGCGGGAAACTCATCACGGTGCCGTCCGATGAGCACGGCATGATCACAGACAATCTCGATAAAGTCATTGAGGCGAGCAATCCGAAGTTCATCTACGTAGACTCAAGTTTCAATAACCCCAGGGGATCTGTTATGACGCTGGAGCGCCGCAGGAAGATCCTCGAACTTTCCTATCAGTACAGAATCCCTATCATTGAAGATGACGAAAGCTCAGAACTCTATTATGAGGAGAGGACGCCGCCGCCGATCAAATCCATGGATCACGGAAACAACGTCATCTACATGTACTCCTTTTCTCTGGATATGGTTCCGGGAATCGGCGTATCCTTCGTGTCGGCGGACAGGAAGATCATTGAACAGTTCTCGAACATGGTTTCGCTGCGCGGGGCAAACCCGGAGTGGGCGTCTCAGATGGTTATGATGCAGTACATGAAGAACGGCGTCTTCGCGGAGCGTCTCAATGACTTCCGCACTGTGTGCAGAAGCAAGAGAGACAGGATGTGCGCAAGGCTGGAGAAAACAGCGGAGAGGTTCGGACTGCAGTACAGAAAACCGGCAGGGGGCGTCTACATATGGGTGGAACTGCCTGAGCATATGAACTCCAGAAAGCTTCTGAAGGAAACCCAGAAGAGAGGGCTGACGTTCATGCCGGGATATCTGTTCTTCCCGAAAAAGCAGATGGGATCGCGTTTCTTCAGGCTGAACTTCTCCTATCCGACTGAGGAGGAAATTGAGAAAGGCATGGACATACTGGAAGAGAGTCTCGCGGCATTACAGCAGAGCGTGTAGCCTTTGCGCGGTCATCCTCTCAACTGGCACATAACAAAACAGAGAAACTGGCACTTTGTTTGGGATATACCCTATAGTATATTCTAGACAAGGCGCTTTTTAATTAAGCTGAAAGAATAGTTAATACAAAAATCGAATTATAATTTAAGAAAAGGAGACTATGTTATGGCTGTTAATTTGAAAGGAAGAAGTTTTCTCACACTGATGGATTTCACACCGGAAGAAA
>CACYBO010000046.1 GCA_902772685.1 uncultured Eubacteriales bacterium
AAGCGAGAGAGTCGACAAGATCCTGCACTCCGCGATGATGTGGGATGTTATGGGCGGCGTCGCCAGAAGAAACTGGGCGAGAAACGAACACGCTATCGAGACATCCGTTGAATACAACAAGAACTACGCCGGCAAGGGACACATCACGATTCCTTATCTGGTAGAAGACAGCATCATCGACGAAACAGTCGACAAATTTGTTAAATAAAAGAGGGTAAAACAAGAATGGGAAGAGTACTGATTAAAAATATCGGCTGCCTGCAGACACCTGTAGGCAGCTACAGCCACAAAGGCAGCAAGCAGGGCGTTAACAATAAATACGCAAATGCTGCTGTGGTAATAGAGGACGGCATCATCAAAGAGATCACATCCGGCGGCAAGCTCCCTTCCGGCAGTTTCGATGAAGAGATCGACGCGGAAGGCAAGCTGGTGACACCGGGTCTTGTCGATGGACACACCCATATGGTCTTCGGAGGATACAGGCAGCATGAGGTGGCGATGAAACTGGCCGGAGCCGATTATCTGGACATTCTCAGAGCCGGGGGCGGCATACTGGACACCGTACGCAAAACCAGAGAAGCCAGCAAAGAAGAGCTTTATGCAAAGACAAAAGGCTTCCTTGACGAGATGATGAGTATGGGCGTCACATCCTGTGAGGCCAAGAGCGGATATGGACTTGACGCCGAATCAGAGATCAAGATGCTTGAAGTTATCAATGATCTGGCCGAAGATCACGCGATGGATGTCGTTCCAACATTCCTCGGACCTCACGCGGTACCTCCGGAGTATGAGGGAAGAGGCGACGATTACATCGAAATGACCTGCCGTGAAATACTTCCTGAAATCAGGAAGAGAAATCTGGCGGTTTACTGTGATGTTTTCTGTGAAGACTCCGTTTTCAATGCGGAGCAGAGCAGAAAGTATCTGACCTGCGCGGCGGATATGGGTTTTGGACTAAAGATACACGCGGATGAAATCGAGGCAATCGGCGGTACCGAGCTGGCCGGAGAGCTGGAAGCGGCGTCAGCGGAGCACCTCATTGCCATCACAGAGTCCGGAATGGATGCAATGGCAAAGGGAGGCGTCACTGCAATGTGCCTGCCTGCGACATCGTTCTATCTGAACAAAACTTTCGCTCCAGCGAAGACGATGATAGAAAAAGGAATTCCGGTCGCTATGGCGAGCGATTTCAACCCTGGTTCCTGTCCTTCCCTGAACCTGCAGTTCGTCATCAATCTGGGCTGCCTCAAATACAAGCTGACACCGGAAGAAGTGCTTACTGCAGTTACCATCAATCCGGCCTGCGCAATCGGGCTCGGCGAGAAGGTCGGTACAGTGGAAGTCGGGAAACAGGCAGACCTCGTCATCTGGAACGCTCCGGATTTCGAGATGATCTGCTACAGATTTGGTTCAAACCTTGTTGACAGAGTCATTAAAAACGGAACTCTCGTCGCAGGTGAGAGATAGAAGACAGAAGTTATTGCGAACGATTATGAAAAGGAGAATACAGTAAATGAAACTGATCGATCTGAAACTGAACGATTATCTGGACATCCTCATTTCTGATGAACCAGCTCCGGGCGGCGGAAGTGTTAGCGCTCTTGCGTGCGCACAGGGCGCGGCGCTTGTTTCAATGGTATGCGACCTTACGACTGCCAAGAAGAAATACGCGGATGACCATGAGCTTTGCGGAGAAATAAAGGAAGAGGCCGTGAAACTCTATGCGGATCTTAAGGCCGCGATAGACAAGGACACAGATGCTTACAATCTGGTTGCAGCTGCTTTTAAGATGCCGAAGGAGACGGATGAAGATAAGGCGGTCAGAAAGAAGGCTATTGCAGACGGAACACTGGAAGCAACGAAGGTTCCGCTCAGCGTTATGAAGATGGGATTTGAAGGACTGAAACTCGCTGATAAGCTGTACGGCCACTTCAACAAGAACTGCGCGAGCGACCTTGGCGTTGGCGTAATCAACTTTATGACCGGCATTCAGGGAGCCTGGATGAATGTAAAGATCAACCTTCCGGGAGTCAAGGATGAAGCTTTTGCAGCGGAAGCAGAGGCAGAGGGCAAGAAGATTCTGGCCGAAGGAAGCCAGATTGCGGACAGGTTATATAAGGCAATAGAGGAGGAACTGTAATGGCAAAGATTATTGAGAGCATTCCGAATATAAGCGAAGGAAGAAACAAGGACGTTATCGAAGCATGCGTGGATCAGATCAGAAACACTCCCGGATGCACACTGCTGGATTATTCATCAGACGAAACACACAACAGATCGGTTATTACCTATATGGGAAGCCCTGAAGCATGTGAAGAAGCAAGTGTGAAGCTGGCGAAGAAGGCTGTTGAGCTGATCGACCTTACGAAACATGAAGGCGGACATCCGAGAATGGGCTGCGTCGATGTTATGCCGTTCGTTCCGATCAAGGAAGCGACAACAGAAGACTGCGTCGAGCTGTCAAAGAAAGTCGGCGAGAGAATTGCCGCGGAGGCTGATCTGCCGGTATTCCTTTATGAGGATTCCGCAACAGCTAAGCACAGAAAGAATCTGGCGAAGATCAGAAAAGGCCAGTTCGAAGGAATGGCAGAGAAAGTCCAGGAAGAAAAGTGGTGCCCGGACTTCGGCGGAGCCAGAATCCACCCGACAGGCGGCGTAGTAGCAGTAGGTGCAAGACCTCCGCTCATCGCATTCAACATCAATCTGGCGACAGACAATGTTGAAATCGCAAAGAACATTGCGAATATCATCAGAGAGGTCAAGGGCGGATTCAAATGCGTCAAGGCTATGGGCCTTCTTCTCGAAGAGAGGAACGTTGCGCAGGTTTCCATCAACATGACCAACTTCAACATCACGCCGCTCCACAGAGTGCTGGAACTCGTCAGGAGAGAGGCGGCGAGATACGGCGTCAATGTCATCGGAACCGAAGTCATCGGACTGGCACCGATGAAGGCGTTCCTTGACGCGGCGGAATATTATCTGCAGATAGAAGATTTCCATCCGGACGTTCAGGTAATCGAGAATCATCTGCTGTGACAATAATCTTTCATTGATTGACTGGAGGAAGGGCGCATGACGGATCAGGTATTAAAGGGAGAATCTTCGCTGGCGGATGAAATCGTTCAGATTCTGAGAAGCAGAATTATTAACGGAGAGTATACAATCGGCGAGAAGCTGGTAGAAAACAAAATAGCGGAAGAACTTAAAGTCAGCAGAACGCCGGTAAGGGAAGCATTCAAACAACTGACAAAAGAGAGACTGATTGAGTATGTGCCGAACAAGGGCTGCTTCGCCAAGGGGTTTGATCAGAACGATTTCAACGACGTTTATGCAGTGCGGAACGCCGTCGAGCAGCTTGCTGTGGAATGGGTCATCAAGAACAAAACAGAAGAAGACGAGGCGTTGCTCTTTGAACAGCTTGATGCGATGAGCCAATATTGCGCCAACGGCATGACGGATAAGTTTATTGAGACATCAGTAGAAATGGAAAACACCTTCTACAAGATGACCGGGAGCAGATTCATCATTCAGGCGCTCAAATCGTACCAGGAATATATTCAACTGGCACGGCAGGGCTTGCTTGCAGGGCACGAGCATCTTCAGGAGATTCTTGATGAACACAGATGCATCTGCGAAGCGATCAGAGAGGGCGATGTTGAGAAAGCGAAAGGCGCAGTCGGCAAGCACCTTGAGAACGCAGCAAAACGCGCGGAAAACAGGTGGAGATAAATTAAAAAATACATATCGGGCGATACCCGGCAGCATCTGGTGCAGCCGGGTATTTCTTTTGCTTTCAAATATTGTATACAAACGGTATTTAATCCCCTGTTCCCCTTGACACGACTTGGCTGAAGCGTTATAGTAACCTTACGATTTAATTGTTTATTCAGATAAAGTAATAAAGCAACAAAAGGAGAAGAGGATGATTAAGGTACTGAAAAAAGGCGAATATGCACTGGACGATGTTCTTATCAGAGACAGATCAGGCAGAGATGTCAGCCAGGTCGTTTCGGAGATTATTTTTGGCGTGAAGATGGGCGGAGATCCGACACTCATCAACTACAGCCAGACGTTCGACGGTGCAATCAATGGAGAACTGGAACTCTCCAAGGAGGAAATAGATGCTGCGGTTGCAGAGGTTCCGAAAGAAGTCATAGATACACTTCAGGAAGCGGCCGACAGAATCGCCTTTTATCATAAAGCACAGCTCAGGGAAGGATATACCCTTGAAGAGGACGGCGTTAAACTGCGCCAGAAGGTAGTTCCTCTGAAGAGGGTCGGTATCTACATTCCGGGAGGTACGGCAGCCTATCCGTCGACTGTTCTCATGAATGCCGTTCCGGCGAAGATCGCCGGAGTCGAGGAGATCGTTATGGTGTCACCGCCGACAGCAGGCGGTACGATCGCTCCGGTCATTTTGGCAGCGGCAAAGATCGCCGGAGTTGACAGGATCTTCAGAATCGGAGGAGCGCAGGCGATAGCGGCGCTCGCATACGGCACGAAAACAGTCCCAAAGGTGGACAAGATCGTCGGACCGGGCAACGCCTATGTAGCTGAAGCAAAGAAGCAGGTCTTCGGACAGGTGGGCATTGATCTGATCGCAGGACCAAGCGAGGTGCTTGTAATCGCAGACAAGGGCGCAGACGCCCGTATTGTAGCGGCGGATATGCTGTCACAGGCGGAGCATGACAAGATGGCTACAGCTGTTCTGATTACGACGGATACTTTTGTTGCAGAGAGAACGGCAGAGCAGCTGGAGGTTCAGCTGGCGGATCTTCCGAGACAGGAAATCGCCAGGGAGTCAATAGAAGTCAACGGCAAAATCATAATCGTCGATACGATCGACGAGGCGGTTGCGCTGGCAAATGAACTTGCGCCTGAGCATCTGGAGCTGTTCCTGGACGATGCGGAGAAGTATGCAGACAAGATTGTGAATGCAGGATCAGTATTTGTAGGAAAGAACTGCCCTGAAGCACTTGGAGATTACTTCGCCGGCCCGAACCATACGCTGCCGACATCCGGCACAGCGAGGTTCGCAAGTCCACTGACTGTTGACGATTTCGTCAAGACCATGTCTCTGACCTACTACGAACCGGAAGCGCTCAAGTATGCGAAGGACAAAGTGGCACTGCTGGCAAGAGAGGAAGGTCTGGAAGGACACGCCAAATCGATACTCAGCAGATTTGAAGAATAACAAGGCGGGGCGGCCAACCCGTCCCGCTGTAAAAGAAAGACAGATACACGATGATAATCAACAAAGACATATTCAGTAACAAAGAAAAAGCCATGTTTGCCCTCAGACAGTTGTACGCAAGTCATGGCTTTTCCATGTACAGGATGAGTAAGTTCGAAGAGTTCGAACTTTATGCGGCCAACAGGGACTTTCTGGATTCCGGTCAGATCATCACTTTCACGGATACGGATGGAATGCTGATGGCTCTGAAGCCGGATGTAACCCTGTCCATTGTCAAAAATAACAGGCACATCGGAAACCGCATCATCAAACTCTACTACAACGAAAACATCTACAGAGTTTCACCAAAGACACACTACTTCAAGGAGATCATCCAGGTTGGTCTGGAGTGTCTGGGCAAGGTGGATGACGCATGCATCAGCGAGGTCCTCCTGCTGGCAGCAGAGAGCCTGAATGTTCTGAGTGATGAGGCCAAACTCGATGTGTCCAATCTGGATATTCTCACACAGCTCTTTGAAAGCTGCGGGTTTGCGAAGGAAACGGAGGAGCAAATCACTGCATGCATCAGCAGCAAGAACGCGCACAGTCTGGAGCGCGTCTGCCGAAGTGCAGATCTGGGACCGGCCAAAGCGGAGCTCCTGAAACTGTTGGTCAACACTTACGGAAGCCCCGATGAAGTCATTCCGAAACTGGAGGATGCGTTCCTCAACAACAGTATCTTCTCATACGATGAGAAAGACGCTTATGCGGAGAGCATCGGCGCCCTGAAAAAAATCGTGGCCGCCTTCAAGGAGGCAGGCCTGGAGGACATGCTGAACATCGATTTTTCAGTCGTGAGTGACCTGAAGTACTACAACGGCATTATATTCAAGGGCTTTTCGGCAGGCGTTCCGGACGGAATCCTCTCAGGCGGGCAGTACGATAAACTCATGAAGAGCATGAAGAGGACATCCAGAGCAATCGGCTTCGCTGTTTACATGGACAACCTGGGAAAACTCTCAAAGTTCGATGGCGAGGAGGTGGAGATCGATGGCTGATATGATCAATGTCGCACTTCCGAAAGGCAGACTCGGTGATACCGTATACGAATTGTTTGAGAGAGCAGGATTCGAATGCCCGTCGATTCGGGAGAAGAACAGAAAACTAGTCTTTGAAAACCCGGAAGCGGGAGTCCGCTACTTCTGGGTCAAGCCGTCCGATGTTGCAATCTATGTTGAAAGAGGAGCTGCCGATATCGGAGTTGCCGGCAAAGACATTCTAATGGAAGCAAAAACCGACGTCTATGAACTGCTGGATCTGAACGTAGGAAAATGCCGCATGGCAGTTGCAGGCCCAAAGGGGTTCTGCTACGACAGGGACAACGAGCTCAGGGTTGCGACGAAATTTGTCAATGTCGCAAGAGAGTTCTATGCATCATCGGGAACAGACATCGACATCATTCATCTGAACGGATCCATAGAGCTGGCCCCGATACTGGGCCTTTCTGATGTCATTGTCGACCTGGTTGAAACAGGAACAACGCTAAAGGAGAACAACCTTGAAATCATAGAAGTGATTGCGCAGATCAGCGCAAGACTCATTTCGAACAAGTCCAGTTTCAAATTCAAAACGAAGCAGATCGAAACCATCACACGCAGGTTGGAAGAAGTCATAGAAGGATAAAAGGCAGCAGGCATGAGCAGATTTCTTAGTTCCAGATACAACGATTTGGAGCCATATGTTCCCGGGGAGCAGCCCCAGGATCAGAAGTACATAAAACTGAACACCAATGAGTCCCCCTTCCCGCCGGCGCCGGGCGCAGTACGCAGAGCCGTGGAAGCAGCCGAACGTCTGCAGCTCTATTCAGATCCTGATTGCAGGGCACTGGCAGAAAAACTGGCGGAGCGGTTGAGTTTGGACAGTGGGCTGAATCTCAGCAGGGATAATGTGATTATCACAAACGGGTCAGACGAGGTTCTCAACTTCACTTTTATGGCCTTTTGCAGTGATGAAAGGCCTGCCGTATTTCCGGATATCACCTATGGGTTTTACCCGGTCTTCGCGGATATGAACGGCGTTCCGTATAGAGAGATCCCTCTCGATGATGAGCTGAGAATCGTACCCGAAGATTACATCGGGGCAGGAGGAACACTCTTCATTGCAAATCCGAACGCCCATACAGGGATTGCACTGAGCCGCGGGCAGATTGAAGAAATCGTAAGAGGAAATCCCGGAGATCTGGTCGTCGTGGATGAGGCATATGTGGATTTCGGAGCTGAGAGCAGTCTGCCTTTGCTTGAGAAGTATGACAACCTTCTCATCGTTCAGACGTTCTCCAAGTCACGGTCTCTGGCGGGGGCGAGGCTCGGATTCGGAGCGGCGTCTCCGGAGATTATCCGCGACCTGAACACCATCAGAAATTCAACAAATCCGTACAATATCAATTCCATGACCATGGCGGCGGGAATTGGAGTTTTAGAGGATGAAACGTATACCCGAAAAAACTGCGAAGAAATCATCGTTAATAGGCGATATACGCAGAAACGGCTTAACGCCATGGGTTTTGCGCTGACAGATTCTTCCGCGAACTTTATTTTCATGAAGCATCCGCAGGTAGATGGAGGCAGGATATATGAAGAGATGAAGGCGCGGGGCGTGCTCATCCGCCACTTCACGAAGGAACGAATGGCACAGTACAACAGAGTCACGATTGGAAGCAGAGAACAGATGGATTTATTCCTCAAGGTTCTCGGAGAGGTAATAGAGGAACTGAAATGAGAACAGGTTCAATCAATCGTAAAACAGCAGAAACAGATATCACAATGAAGCTGAATCTCGACGGCACAGGCAAGTCAGACATCGACACAGGCGTCGGATTTCTCGATCACATGTTGACGTTGTTCGCGAAGCACGGCAGATTCGATCTGGACGTCAGATGCGCCGGGGATACGGACGTGGATGATCACCACACAGTGGAGGACATCGGCATCGCGCTGGGCGAGGCTTTCGCGCAGGCTCTCGGCGACAAGAAGGGAATCAACCGGTACGGCAGCGCCGTCATTCCGATGGATGAATCGCTGATTCTGACAGCAGTCGATTTCTCAGGGAGGTGCTACCTTGGTTTTGCTCTGGACATCCCGACAGCGAAGGTCGGCAGTTTCGACACGGAACTGGTCGAGGAGTTCTGGATGGGGTTCGCGAGAAACGCAGCGTGCAATCTGCACATCAGAAAAATCGCGGGCACAAATTCGCACCACATTATCGAAGGCGCATTCAAATCCGCAGCCAGATCCATGCGTGAAGCAGTCAGAATCGATGATGCCTTTGCGGATGAGATCCCATCGACGAAAGGAGTTCTGTAGTGATAGCGATTATTGATTACGGCGTAGGGAATCTCTTTTCCCTGCAGAGTTCACTGAAATTCATCGGACAGGATGTGGCGGTGACATCAGATTCTGCCATCATTGAAGCGGCGGACAGAATCATCCTGCCGGGGGTTGGCGCATATGAGGATGCCGCGCGGAAGCTCCGCGAGAGCGGAATGGCGGACATCGTTATGGCACAGGCAAAGGCAGGAAAGCCACTGATGGGAATCTGCCTCGGCATGCAGCTACTGTTTGAAAAGAGCTATGAGTACGGGGAGCATGAGGGTCTCGGACTCATCAAGGGAAAGGTGGTTCCAATAAAAGGGTACGCACCTGCGGATTACAAGATTCCGCACATCGGATGGAACGCGCTGACCTTCAGGGGCAGAGCGGCGGAAGGCGGCGAGTCTCTCTTTAAGTATACGAAGGAAGGGGATCACGTCTACTTCGTTCACTCCTACTACGCGGCAGACTGTGAAGACAGCACGATTGCCGTGACTGAGTACGGCGCAGAACTGACAGCCGCAGTTGCGGACGGCAAAATTTACGGATGCCAGTTTCACCCGGAAAAGAGCGGCAGTGTAGGACTGAATATATTGAGAGCATTCTGTGAGCTTTAACAGGATTGGACCAGGAGTTATATAGACAGGAGTTTGTGCATGAAGATATTTCCTGCGATAGACTTGTTCGACGGGAAGGCCGTCAGGCTTTTGAGGGGCAAGTACGAGGATATGACAATATACAGCGAGGATCCGCCGCAGATCGGAAGAGATTTCGCAGCGGCAGGAGCTGAGTACATACACATCGTTGATCTGGAGGGGGCGAAGGACGGAACGACGCCGAACTTCGACACAGTCTGCCGGATCAAAGAAGCGAGCGGATGCTTTTGCGAAATCGGCGGCGGCATCAGAAGCATGGATGTAATCCGAAAGTATATGAACGCCGGCATCGA
>CACYBO010000047.1 GCA_902772685.1 uncultured Eubacteriales bacterium
ATCATGCCCGTATACGGAACCGCGATGCGGAGCACGGCGACGATGCGCTTGAAGATATCGTCAGGAACACCGTTGTCAAAAGTGTCCGGATCGATATCGTCAGCAGGGCGTACACGCGGAACACTGATCGTGTGCGGCCCGCAGCCGTAGGTCTTCTCCAGATGATGGGCATGCATGAGCATGCCGACGAAATCGTATTTGTAATTGTTGAGTCCGAAGAGTACGCCGCAGCCGACATCATCGATACCGGCCTGCATCGCGCGGTCCATGGCTTCCGTATGGTAAGCGTAGTCGCTCTTCGGCCCGGACGGATGGAGCTGCTCATAAGCTTCCTTGTTGTAGGTCTCCTGAAACAGGATGTAAGTACCGATTCCTGCCTCCTTGAGTTTCTTATAATTTTCCACCGTCGTTGCCGCGATGTTGACATTGACTCTGCGGATCGCACCGTTTTTATGCTTGATGCTGTAGATAGTCCTGATGCTCTCCAGAATGTATTCGATTGGGTTTTCCTTCGGATGTTCCCCGGATTCGATGGCGAGCCGTTTGTGGCCCATATCCTGCAGAGCGATAACCTCATCGCGGATCTCTTCCTGGGTCAGCTTCTTGCGCGGGATGGTTTTGTTCTGTCCGTGGTACGGGCAGTAAACGCATCCATTGACGCAGTAATTCGACAGATACAGAGGCGCAAACATAACGATACGGTTGCCGTAGAAATGTTCCTTGATCTCTTTGCCCAGATCGAAGATCTGCCGGATGATATCCGGGTCTTCACATTCAAGAAGGGTCGCGGCCTCTGCGTAGGAGAGGCCTTTGTACTCTCTGCCTTTATCAAGGATGACCTGCATCAGCTGCCGGTCATCCTTATGTGCCTGCGCAAAAGCAAGCGTCTGTTTTATCTTCTCGTCATTGATGAATTCTTCTGCTGTTTTAGATGTGCTGTTATACTCAGCCATGATTCACCTCTTTGAGCTGTAATTATAATCTCCACTGGGACACATCCGTATGGAGCAGGTGATGAGCCTTCTCCGAGTTCGGTGCGCCGAAGTACTCTTCGTAACTCATGGCCACTGTCGGATTTTCGTGTGAGAACCGGATGTCCAGTGTGTTGTCGATGTTGTACAGTTCGCTTCCGCGGAGCTGTGCCATTTCGGTTCCATCGTGGATCGGCTGTCCGCCGCCGCCGGAACATCCGCCCGGACATGCCATGATTTCGACGAAGTCATAGGCGACCTCTCCTGCTTTGATGGCTTCAATCAGTTTTCTTGTGTTGCCCAGCCCATTGGCTATTGCGACGCGGAGTTTAATACCCGCAACGGTGAATGTCGATTCTTTCCAGCCGTTCATACCGCGGACATTCTGGAACGCGTCCACAGGAGGATTATCTCCTGTAATCAGGAAGTAGGCGGAACGGAGCGCTGCTTCCATTACACCGCCGGTAGCGCCGAAGATGACGCCGGCACCTGTTCCTTCACCGAAGAAATCGTCGAAAGGCGCTTCCGGAAGCTGAGCGGCTTTGATGCCGTCCATGGAGATCAGGTTATCCAGTTCTCTCGTTGTCAGTACAACGTCTACATCCTTGAAACCGGAATCGCGAAGGGTGTGTTCATCACATTCATATTTCTTGGCCGTACAAGGCATGATCGATACACAGACGATCTTCGCCGGATCTACGCCCAGTTTTTCCGCCATGTATGTTTTTGCGATTGCACCGAACATCTGCTGCGGTGATTTTGCAGTAGAAAGGTTCGGAATGAGTTCCGGATATTCGAGCTGTACGAAACGGAGCCAGCCCGGGCAGCAGGAGGTGAACATTGGCCATGGGTGATCGTCCTTATGTCCGATGCGGTCGATGAGCTCGCTGCCTTCTTCCATGATGGTCATGTCGGCTGTGTAGACTGTGTCAAAGACGTAGTCGAAGCCGATCTGCTTCAGCGCGGCAACCAGCTTGCCTGTCGTCTGTTCCATTCTGTTCATGCCGATTTTTTCGCCCCAGGCAACTCTGACTGCCGGTGCGAACTGGACCATCGTGATAGTCTCAGGATCTGCCAGCGCATCGAGGACCTTGTCTGTATCGTTTCTCTCGCTGAGAGCGCCGACCGGACAGTGGGTGATACACTGCCCGCAAAGACTGCAGTTGGCATTTCTGATCTGTACGCCGTCAGTGACGCCTACGGTAGTCCTGAATGAGGAACCGAGTTTCTCCCATACGCCCATATTCTGAATCTTATCGCAGACCTGTACGCAGCGCAGACAGGTTACACATTTCGTTGCGTTTCTGATGAGCGGGAAGGATTCATCCCATCTGTAGTCATCAGGATTTTCCACGAAGGAAGTGCCGACGATGCCGAGGTCCCTCGCGATTCCCTGCAGTGCGCAGTTGCCGCTTCTCGGGCAGGTGGCGCACTTGCAGTCGTGCTCTGCCAGAACGAGCTGAACGTTGATTTTTCTCGCCTGTCTTACCTTAGGACTGTTGGTGTAGATGACCATACCTTCTTCTACTTCCGTATTGCAGGAAGAGACGAGCTTGTCTTTGCCTTCCAGTTCAACAACACAGATACGGCAGGCACCGATATCGTTGAGACCCTCCCAATAGCAGATATGAGGGATTTCCACGCCGATCGATTTTGCAGCATTCATAATAGTTGTTCCCTGCTGCACTGAAGTTTTTCTTCCGTTTATTGTTACGTTTACCATGATGTGTGCCTCCCTCCTCTGAATGCGCCGAGAT
>CACYBO010000048.1 GCA_902772685.1 uncultured Eubacteriales bacterium
ACGATGCGGTCAATTGCATCATCAGTCTCTTCTCCGAAATAGTTATCTCCGCATACCGTAGTCGCGACTATTTCAAAGTCTTCTCCCAGGGCTGTATCAAGAGCCAGTCCGGGACCGACAGCACCTTCCATCAGTGTCGGCTCGAAGTCTGCCTTGTCTTCTCCGCCGATACCTGCGAAGAACTGGTTCAGATAATGAACGATTTTATATCTGGACATGGATCATTCCTCCTTTCTGCATCTGACCTGACATCCTAATAGCCCCTCGCGGCGAGTCTGTTGTACCCGTTCGCAATAGTTGAAGCTATGATTATCTGGATCTCAGCCTCGAATGAGCCGTCCGGATTGATGCAGCCTGCCCATCCTCCGATCTGTGACTCGATGTACTCCTGAGTTCCGATCACATGATCCATAGCCGGGAAGTTCAGCGTCATGTTGCCCTGTCCGCAGCTTGCCAGTGCAGTCGCTGAATCTGTCGTATCCGCCAGAGACTGGGACTTACCGTCCTTGCCCGGGAATTCGTCTGTGATCAAAGCGACTTTGACACCTCTTTCTTCTACTTTGCGGCAGTTCATCATAAGATCAGTATCCGGATTGCCGTATCCTTCTTCTGTAATGATGACACCGTCCAGTCCGAGGTATTCAGCCAGCTTACCTACCATATCCGAATGGCGCTCCTTGTCTGCAAGGAAGACATTCTCATTCGTGAGTATTACACAGATAAAATTCAGATCCTTGCCGTGATGGCTGTACAGGTCCTCGATGACAGGGTTGTTCAGGTGATGGAAAGTAGTAACCTTATCGCAAGGCGCGACGCAGTTTCCTGAAATGATGGCTCCATCCATGATCTCTGTCGGATACATGATAGTAGGAACGAACTGCTTTGCGTCCACTCCGTAATACCATGTGTCATGCAGAAGTCCCTGTGACTGCAGCATATGAACGTATCCGACTTTAGGCAGTTCTGGATACTGAGCGATCTGATCGAGAAGAGGCAGCGTCTCATATGTGACAGTCTCGTCAGGGGTTACATCCTTGGCGCATTTTGCGAGATAGTCCGCGACCTTCAGCCCTGCAAGACGTCCGGATTTCTCATATGCGTGTGTTTCAAGACCTTCCATTGGTTCGATCACGACACAGAGATTGACAGTCTGAGAAAACGGGCAGTAGTCTGCTGCAACTCCGCTCATGTCGATGACTCCCTCCTGGAATCCGACGATCCTGCCGACCGTCACCACAGTGCAGCCTTTGAGCGCAAGCGTTTTGCCCATTCCTACAGGCGGCGAGACCGGTCCTATGATTCCGGGGAATATCTGCCCCCCGCCTTCGACCTTGACTCGCGGCTCGATCACGTCCTTAACAGGTGTGATACGAGTACTGTCACCCGGGCGCGCGATCTCGAGGCAGCAATCGATCAGTTTGTCATCCTCCAGAACCAGCTGTTCAGCCTCTTCTTTGTTGACATACAGAACGCCGTCTTCAACCTTGGTGATATCGGCGAACTGAATGTCTTTGATAAAGACTTTTCCGAGTTCTAACTTCATTTTCGAATCCCTCCTTCAAACAAATCTTTGCTTACTGAGACTAGAATTCATTATTATATGCTTTCATACTCCGAGTTTTCCTGCGGCGCCATCTATCATCGACAGATCTATGGTCTCGAAATCATTACGGACTGCCTCTCGGTAATCATCCGGAGTAGGAGCAATCTCCTGCCATTGCCAATACACATGCAGAACATCCTCAGCCAGCAGACAGTCTCTCCCGTGCTGATCCCCGGCCCTCTGCGGATAGAGAAGGACGGATCTGACCGGTGTCTGGTTGGGCTTAAGGCTTGAGGCTTGCGGATGAGTCAGCAGAGAAAATCCGGAGTATACAAGATCCCGCGTTTTGAGCAGAACACTCTCGTAATCTTTTTCAACATGAACGTCGAAAATATCCTTATATTTCTCCGCAGCCTTGCTGTTATTGGTTACAAGCACGACCTTTTCAATATCCCACATAGTTATTCTCCGCACTCTGTGCTATATATAATGTGTAAACAATCTTCCCGGAACACATACCCTATTCACCAAAGGAGCGGTGCTATTATGGCCAAAAAAGGTTATCTTATCGGCGAAGTCAGCAAAATCACCGGTATTACCAAGGAAACTCTGCGGCATTACGACCGGCTCGGTATCATAAGTCCCTCATATGTTGACCCTGTAACGAAATACCGTTACTACACATATGATCAATTCTGGTGCTTTGACATAATCACTGTGTGCCGCAGTCTTGATATACCGCTCGAGAAGATCAGGAAGATCCTCAACACACATAACAACGAGAAAGTCATCGAACTGCTTTCAGAAGAACGTCAGAAAGCAGAGGCTCTGAGCCATATGTATGCCAAAATCGCTGATGACATATCCTGGTACAACGATCAACATGAACTCAGGAACAACACTTCACTTACCGAATCCGTGACCGTAAAGCACCTTCCCGAGCGGAAAGTTCTAATGGGTCAGGATCAGGAGGAACGGCGCGCTTACCATGTCGCACTTCAGAAGCAGTGCCTGCAGGCAGGTCAGCGGCTCAACACCCTTAGACGCCGTTACGGTTTTGTCCTTGATACTGCCGGTATCCAGCGCGATGAATTTATCAAATTACGTGAATACATCCAGTTTGAAGACGAGGATATAGACAAAGTTCCTGACAGCGCAATTACTGTGCTCCCGGAAGGTGACTACGCATGCATCATCCACGATGTCGTGGGGGTCAGCGCTGATTTTTCCATACTTCGCAGCTGGCTTGAGGAAACCGGCCGCACCGGATCCTATATGATCTCCGATGAAGTCGGTCTGCAGATCTTCCCTTACATGGACCGTGGTTCCCTCTGCGAAACCAAGCTCCTGCTCGACTGACAGCAGCTTATTGCCGCATCCTCATCACCTTAGCTTTCATACAGCTACTTGATCACGCCGAATACGTTCAGAAGTACGACCAGCATGAAAAACGGCACTATAACGCAGATCTCAATCTTGTCCCAGGTGCTGATATGTCCGAATTTACCTTCATTCGTCAGCTCGTTCTCATAGTTCTTCCATTTCCACGCGATCGGTACGATTAGGCAGG
>CACYBO010000049.1 GCA_902772685.1 uncultured Eubacteriales bacterium
GTGCTCAACAACTATATGGTGCAGATATGCACAGGAGTCGGCGGCGGAACGGAAGATATGGGCAGGATTCTGGGCGTTATGGCGTTTTTGGAAATCCCTACGATGGTGTTCTTCAAGCAGATCCGAAAACTATTTTCCTGCCAGTTTTTGCTCAAGGTGGCAGCTGTGGGATTCACCGTGAAGATTGCCATCTGCTGGCTTGCGAATTCCGTAACGATTCTGTTCATCGGCCAGCTGTTTCAGCCGGTGTCCTTCGCCCTGTTTCTTCCGGGAATGGTGTACTTCTCCGATGAGATGATGAGCCGGGGCGAGGCGGTCAAGGGGCAGGCGCTCTTCACGACCATGATCACAATAACAACCATATTCTCCACGCTGCTGGGAGGCGTTATACTGGACGCCAGCGGACCGAAGATGCTGACGTTTGTTTCGACCCTCGCAACGGCAGCAGGAGCAATTGTTGTCATACTTGCGATAGACAAAGTCAAAAGGAACAAAGACTGAAAGAATAAGGAGGTTTCAGATGTACGAGGAATTAACTGAGATTTTGCGGAACAGCGATAATATCGTATTCTTTGGCGGGGCGGGTGTATCCACTGAGAGCAATATTCCTGACTTCAGATCTGAAGCGGGTCTGTACAGCGCCCAGTCAAACTACGGCATGTCTCCTGAACAGATGCTTTCACACAGTTTCTTCGTGGGGGACACACAGACTTTTTTTGACTATTACAAAAACAATCTGATATATACCGATGCAGAGCCAAATGACGCTCACAAAGCTCTTGCAAGACTCGAAGAGATGGGCAAACTGAAAGCTGTGGTTACACAGAATATTGACGGGCTCCATCAGAAAGCGGGAAGCAAAACGGTTTATGAGCTTCATGGGTCTGTTTTGAGAAACTACTGCATGAAGTGCGGCAAATTCTACGATCTGGACTACATCATGAAACCGGAGAACTGCGACGGACTGATTCCGAAGTGTGAATGCGGAGGTACGGTGAAACCGGATGTCGTGCTGTATGAAGAAGCGCTGGATGAGATGCAGATCACAGGAGCAGTTGACGCGATCCGCGCGGCAGACGTCCTGATCATCGGCGGGACATCTCTCGTCGTCTATCCGGCGGCGGGATTTGTGAACTACTTCAGAGGAAGTAAACTGGTGCTCATAAATAAGAGCAGCACATCTTTCGACAGCAGAGCTGATCTTGTAATCCACGATGCGATTGGCAAAGTGATGGGAGAGGCGGTAAATGGACTCTGATTCCAGAGGCAAGAGAATATGGAATGTCATCTGGCAGTATAAATGGCTGTACTTCTGGATTTTGATGGCCTGCTTTTTTGGTGCGGTCATTTTCTTCTGGCAGGGGGCTTCACAGGCGATCGACTACTTCAGCGGATATGTGATCGAGCTGAGTCTGTCTGTTGATAATCTGTTTGTCTTCCTGCTCATATTCATCAGTTTCGGAATCGATGAGCACGCACAGCACAAAGTGTTGAACTATGGAATCGCGGGAACGATCGTGCTGAGATTTCTGTTCATCTTCGTGGGCATTTCACTGATCAATGCGTTCGAATGGCTCCTCTGGGTATTCGGCGCGCTGCTTGTCATCAGCGGGCTTAAAATGTTCAGAAAAGACGAGGAAGAAGATGACCCGCGTGATGGTGTTATCTATAAGATCATCGCTAAATTCCTGCCCATGAGCGCTGATTTTGAGGGTGAAAGGTTCATCGTGAATAACGATGGAACGAATTACGATAAATCCAGCCTGCTTTCGAAGAGAGCGAAGAAACTGTGTACGCCGCTCATGGTGGTCATGGTACTGCTTCTGTTCTCGGATATTGTTTTTGCTATCGATTCCGTTCCTGCAGTCATATCGATGACGCGGGACCTGTTTATCGTATATACGTCGAATATGTTTGCAGTGATGGGGCTCAGACAGATGTTCTTCGTGCTCGAGCACATGCATGAAAGATTTCAGTATGTCAAGTACGGCGTTGCTGTCATACTGATCTTTACCGGAGTGAAAATGCTTCTGGACATATTCGATATCCATATATATAACCTGATTTCTATTGCGGTCATTCTGGTGCTGCTCATAGCGAGTATCATCGCTTCGGTCATCGTATCAAGCCGCACAAAAGCGAGCGATATGGCTGACAGACTGGAAAAGAAAAGAGAAATTGAGGATGCCTTCGAGGAGGCGGAGAAAGAGCAATGAACTGGAGCGCAGTCTTTTTCTTCAACAGCATACTGCTGGGCGTGGGACTTGCAATGGATGCATTCAGTGTATCAATCGCAAACGGTCTCATGGAGCCCGGAATGCGCAGAAAAAAGCGCAGGATCATCGCAGGGACCTTCGGGTTCTTTCAGTTTCTGATGCCGATGGTCGGATGGGTATGTGTACACGCCATTGCGGAACGGTTTGAAGCGTTCCAGAAGGCTGTTCCCTGGATTGCACTGATCCTGCTGCTCTTCATCGGAGGCAAGATGCTCATTGAAGGACTGCGCAGCCATAAAGAACAGAAAACAGAAAATGTGCGCCTTTCAGGACCGGCGCTTCTGGTGCAGGGAGTGGCAACGTCGATTGATGCCCTGTCTGTAGGTTTTGCGATAGCATCCTACGGATGGATGCAGGCTGTGGTCTGCGCGCTGCTCATAGGCGTAGTCACCTTTTTCATAAGCACGGCCGGACTGCGTTTAGGAAAGAAGGCAGGTGAAATGCTTTCGGGCAAAGCCGAGATCCTGGGAGGGTGCATACTCATATTCATAGGGCTTGAGATTTTCATACGAGGAATTGTTTAATGGGAAAAAATGAGTACGATGTACCAAAAGTGAGTTTATATGCGGCGGGCGTCGCCTTCACGCTTTCGATAGGGTTTTCCTTTTTCGGGATCAAACAGTGTGTTCCTTATGCGGATACGCTGACGATACTCTGCTACCGGTATGTGGCGGCTCTCATCAGTGTGGGGCTGTGGATCGGCATTGCAAAGGCTTTAGGCAGGTACCCGAAGGCGGAGCCGGGAAGACCGAGAGGTAAACTTTACATGACGGCGGCATTTTATATTGCCTTCATGATTCTGCAGATCCTTTCGATGTTCTTTGCGACCTCTATTGAAGGCGCGATCGTCTTCGCCATGTCACCGATTTTTGCCAAAATCATCGGCAGAATCGTTCTGGGCGAACGGTCCACCAGACTGCAGATGCTCTTTATCGTAATGACAGTGACAGCACTGATCGTGCTGATTATTCTGAACGCTACGGATATTACTCTGAACGTCACGGGTCTCATCATGATGACAGTTGCGACTATTTTCATGGGCTGTCAGAATGTCTCGGCAAGATATATCCGGGGCGTCTTCCGGCCGATCGAGATTATAGCGACCATCGCGGTAGGGGGATCATTTATCTTCATCGGGGCATCCGTTGTGCGGGCTGCAGTCACAGGAGACTGGGGTGCATTGATTGAACCACTAAAGCATCCGGATTTCGTCATCTGGGTTTCATTCCTCGGCGTGTTCTGCATTTTGCTTTCCGCCCAGTTCATGGCTTATATGCTTGCCCATATGGAAATCATTCAGTCGACAGTGTTCAGCAGCGCTTCGACCCTGGTGTCGATCATAGCGGGAGCCCTTATACTCGGGGAGCCGCTGCGGTGGTATCATTTCATCTGCGGCGCAATTATTCTGGCCGGCGTCGTGGGTCTGATGCTGGCTCCTGCAAAAGCAGAAAACGCAGGCAAATCGCTTGTTGATGATATGAATAAATAATCAGGCGGTATCGCCTGGCGGAGGAGGAAACTATGAGAGGATCATTCACTTACTGCAATCCGACCAAATTGTATTTCGGCAAGAACGCCCTCAACAATCTGGCCGGAGAACTTGAGAAATACGGACCAAATGTGCAGCTGATATACGGCGGCGGCTCCATCAAGAAAAACGGCATCTACGATGAGGTTGTAGAAGTGCTGGAATCATGCGGCAAAAAGGTTGTTGAAGACGGCGGCGTCATGCCGAATCCATCGGTGGATAAACTTCGCGAGGGCGTGCAGATCGCCCGCGACAATGATGTTGATCTGCTGCTCGCTGTCGGCGGCGGCTCCTGCTGCGACTACGCAAAGGCAGTATCAGTATCCATAAACTGCGATGATGATCCGTGGGAAAAGTACTATGTGCGTTTTGAAAATCCTGACTGTGAGATCATTCCGGTCGGGTGCGTTCTGACCATGGTCGGAACAGGATCCGAGATGAACGGCGGCGCGGTCATCACAAACCATGAGACAAAACAGAAGATCGGTCATGTGTTCGGGACAGAGGTTATGCCGAAGTTCACCGTGCTGAACCCGATGTACACCATGAGTCTGCCGCATTATCAGATGGTGGCCGGTATATACGATATCTTCAGTCACATCTGTGAACAGTACTTCAGCGGGGCGGATGACAATGTGAGCGATTATCTGAGCGAGGGGCTCATGCGTTCGCTGATTCACAGTTCGCGTATCGCGAACGAGAATCCTCAGGATTACGAGGCGCGTTCCAATATCATGTGGTCGGCAACCTGGGCGCTCAACACGCTGCTCTCAAGAGCCAAGACCACAGACTGGATGGTTCATATGCTGGGACAGGCCGCAGGCGCTCACACCGACGCGACCCACGGAATGACGCTGGCAGCCGTATCGCTTCCGTATTACCGGTATCTGGTCAAGTCGGCGGCGGGAGAGAACGCCGGACCGGGAGGCGAAGCATGTATCGCCAAGTTTGCCCGGTTTGCCGCGGAGGTCTGGGATGTCCCGGCGGATGGACGCAGCGGGGAAGAGCTTGCCTTTGCAGGACTAGAAGCCATGGAGGGCTGGATGAAGGAACTTGGTCTGGTGATGAATCTGACGGATCTGGGCGCCAGTGAGGAGATGGTAGAAGGAATCGCTGACAGCACCATTATTCTGAAAGGCGGATATAAGGCTCTCACAAGAGAAGAGGTAGCGGAGATACTCAGACAGAGTCTGTAAGGCTTTGAATTAACGATAACGTTTGAAAGGAGATCATTAATGTTTACAAGAGCAATCACAAGAAAACCATGCCGCGCGCTGATCGACGGAATCACGACGGCGATGTTCGGCGAAGGCACACCGGACTACGATCTGGCAGTACAGCAGCATGATAACTATGTTAAGACACTGAGAGGTCTGGGACTGGAAGTTCTCGATCTGCCGGCAGATGAGAGGTTCCCGGACTCCTGCTTCGTGGAAGACCCGGCAGTCGTGATGCCGGAGTGCGCTATCATTACGAATCCGGCAACTGATTCCAGAAATGGTGAGAAATTTGAAATCATCGATGCAATCAAACAGTTCTACAAGGACGATCAGATTTTCCATATTGAGGCGCCGGGAACCATGGAAGGCGGCGATGTTATGCTCGTCGGCAAGCACTTCTACGTCGGTCAGTCAGACCGCACCAATGAAGAAGGCTTCAAGCAGTTCGCGGAAATCGTGGGCAAGTTCGGCTACGAGGCAACAGCAGTGCCGGTTACAGAAGGACTCCATCTGAAGGACTTCGTCATCTATCTGGAGAAGGGCAACATGCTTGTTTCCCCGAAGATGAATGAAGAGCCGGCATTCGATGAATACACGAAGTTCGTAATTGACCCGGATGAACTCTACGCCATCAACAGCATGAACATCAACGGCACCGTCCTCGTTCCGGAAGGCTTCCCGAAGACGCTGAAGATCATCGAGGATCTGGGTTATCCGACCATCGTACTCAACAACAGTGAGTTCAGTAAGATTGACGGCAGCCTGACCTGCCTGTCACTGAGATTCTAAACAGTCAAATTATTTTGGCGGTAAACATTTCAGTATTCTGCTTGCATCTGAGGCACATTGTGTTATAATGTGCCTTGCGGGCATGGGGCATTAGCTCAGCTGGGAGAGCGCGTGGTTCGCAATCACGAGGTCAGGGGTTCGATCCCCCTATGCTCCACCATGTACGGA
>CACYBO010000050.1 GCA_902772685.1 uncultured Eubacteriales bacterium
AAGGACGGGGTCACACTGGTCGACACCCCGGGAGTGGGCTCGGTGCATGAGAACAACTCAAAGTCCGCTATTGATTTTGCGCGGGAGAGCGACGGAGTCATATTCCTGCTCTCCGTTGACAGTCCGATCAACCAGATCGAGGTGGATTTCCTGCGGAAGGTGCGCGCCTTCGCCGGCAAGTTCTACTTCGTGGTCAACAAGATCGACAGGGTCGATGAGGAGGAACTGACCGAGTATCTGGACTACTGCAGGAGTCTCATCATCGCCATCATGGAACTGGATGAGGAGGATGCAAAGGCAGTAAGGCTCGTGCCGGTCAGCGCGAAGAAGAACACCGGCGTCGATGAACTGACGAAGATGGTGCGGGAAGATCTGGTGAGCAGGGGCTCCGAGATCATGGAGCGCTCTGTGGGGCTGAAGCTTTTGCAGATTCTGAACAACACGCGCAGCCAGATCGCGTCCTACAGAGAGGTTCTGAAGATGGCTCCGAATGTCTTCAACAGGCGGTTCGACGAGATGAGCAGGCTTTTGCGTGAGCAGAGGGAGAAACTGGACGCCCTGGAGGAAGGGGAATACCTGACGGCGAGGGTGAACGAGGAAAAAGCATTCCTGACCAGGAAGGTGCGGGAACTGTTCGGAATAGAGTATTATTACTATGTGGACCGGGATGATGCGGCGGAGCTCATGGACCGGGAGGCGTATAAGGCGGAGCTGACGGCGGTCTACGATGAACTGGAGAGCACGGTGAACCGGATTTTCATGTACAAGGAGGAAAACGCCTACGCAGTGGCGCGGCGGATAGAGGATCTGAACATCCTGATGCAGCAGATGCGGAAACTATCCCGCCAATTAAATATGAACCTGAAGTGAGGTTCAGGTAAGTTTGGAAGAGGGTACATAGGTCACAGAAGACACATAAGAGGACACAGATGAGAGAAGAGTATATCAGACAACTTCTGAAAGACGTAAAAGAAGGCAAATTATCAGAGGAAACAGCGTACGAAAAGCTGCGCGAGTTGCCGTACAAGGACATAGGATTCGCCAACCTGGACAATCACAGGCAGATTCGGACTGGATTCCCGGAAGTCGTGTACTGCGAGGGCAAAACGCCGGAGCAGATCAGAGACATCTTCGCGGAACTCTCCAGGCACGGGACGGTCATGGGGACGCGGGCGACTGCGGCGGATTACGACGCGGTGAAGGAGGTTCTTCCGGAAGCGGAGTACCATACGGTCGCCAGGATCATCGTATACAAAAGCATCGCGGATCAGCCGGAGAAGCCGATCGGTACGGTCGCGGTGGTAAGCGCAGGAACAGCGGACATCCCCGTCGCGGAGGAAGCGGCTGTTACGGCGCAGACCCTCGGTAACAAGGTGAACCGCATCTATGATGTGGGGGTATCCGGGATCCACAGGCTTTTTGACAAGCTGGACCTGATTAGAAGCGCGGATGTTGTCATCGTAGTAGCGGGTATGGAGGGCGCTCTGGCCAGCGTGCTGGGCGGTCTGGTGGCGGCTCCCGTCATAGCGGTTCCGACCAGCGTCGGATACGGCGCAAACTTCGGCGGACTGTCGGCTCTCCTTTCCATGCTGAACAGCTGTGCCAACGGCGTGAGCATCGTGAATATCGACAACGGATTCGGCGCAGGATATACGGCTTCCGTAATCAATAAAAGACGTCCGTGACGCAATAATAAAAAGTGGATATCCATATGGCACATATGGTATAATATTTTGGTAATCATACAGAACATACACAAAGTGCAGAGGAAACTATTATGAAACCTAAGTATAAGCGCGTGCTGATCAAGGTCAGCGGAGAGGCTATGGCCGGTGAGCAGAAACACGGCATCAATGAAGAGATGACAACAGAAACAGCGAAGATGCTGAAGGAAGTCGTGGATGCGGGCGTACAGGTAGCTGTGGTTGTAGGCGGCGGCAACTTCTGGAGAGGCAGAAGCTCAGAGAAGATGAACAGAGCGTCAGCCGACTACATCGGCATGATGGCGACAATCATGAATGCGCTGGCTTTGCAGGAAGCTCTGGAAGCAGAAGGTGTTTCCACCGTCGTGCAGACGTCGATCCATATGCCTCAGATTGCTGAAGTGTACAACCGCAGGAGAGCTCTGTTCCATCTGGAAAAAGGCCGCATCGTCATATTCGGAGGCGGGACAGGAAGCCCGTTCTTCTCGACAGATACGACGGCTTCTCTGAGAGCAGCGGAAGTCGACGCGGAAGTTATACTCATGGCCAAGAATATCGACGCCGTTTATTCAGATGATCCGAGGACGAATCCGGATGCAGTCAGATATACGCATCTGACTCATGCGGAGGTGCTGGAGAAGGATCTGAAGGTCATGGACGCGACTGCTGCCGCTATGTGCAGAGACAACAACATCGCCATTCATGTATTCGGCCTGGCGGAAGAAGGCGGGATGATGAAGGCCATCTGCGGCGAAGAAATAGGTACGATTGTTAAGTAGGATAACGAGTTAGTAAAGTAACCCGGGAGGTAATAAAGATGAGCGATTTTTCAATGGAACTGTTAGAAGAGAAAATCCAGAAGAGCGAAAGCCTTCTGAAAGAGGATCTGGCGACAGTCAGAGCAGGAAGAGCGAACGCCGCTCTCGTTGACAAGGTAATGGTCGATTATTACGGCAGCCCGACGCCTCTGAAGTCCCTGGCGAACATCAGCGTCCCTGAACCGCGGACACTTCTGATTACGCCGTTCGATCCGAAGAGCATCGCAGAGATCGAGAAGGGCATCAACATCGCGAATATTGGAATCAACCCGATCAACGATGGCAAGGTCGTAAGACTTCAGATTCCGCAGGTTACAGAGGAGCGCAGAAAAGAACTCACCAAGACCGTAAAGAAGATGGGCGAGGATACGAAGGTAGCCGTAAGGAATCTCAGAAGAGACGCCAATGACAAGGTCAAGAAACTGGAGAAGTCAGGCGATTACACAGAAGACGACGTCAAGGATACTCTGAAGGAAATCCAGGATCTCACGGACAAATCCATCAAGGAAATCGATGATATCGTCGCAGCCAAAGAAAAGGAAATCATGGAAGTTTAGACGGATATGACGGAATTAATAAAGGAATTGATGCCGCAGCACGTTGCCATCATTATGGATGGCAACGGCCGCTGGGCGAAGCGGAGAGGCGTACCAAGGGTAGCAGGTCACAGAGCAGGAATGGAGGCTATGAAGAAGATCGTAGACCATTCGGACAAGCTCGGAATCAGGTACCTGACAGTGTACGCTTTTTCTACAGAAAACTGGAAACGGTCCATGGAGGAAGTGTCGGGGATATTCGGACTTCTCGTCGCGTTTGTGAAGCGGGACCTTAAGGAGCTGATCGATAACAACGTCCGCGTCGAGGTGCTGGGAGACTACTCCTCGATTCCTGAGGACGCCCGCAGATCGCTGCAGAAGACCCTCAACGATACGAAGAACAACACGGGGCTCCAGTTTAACATCGCTTTGAACTACGGCGCACGGGACGAGATCCGGCGCTCTGTTGAGGCGATTGCCGCAAAGGCAAAGGCAGGGGAAATCCAGCCGGAGGATGTTACTGAGGAGATGATCGCCCGCGGTCTTTGGACCGGCGCCGATCACGCCTACAGCCCGGATCCTGAGCTCATCATCAGGACCAGCGGCGAAGAGAGACTCTCGAATTTCATGCTCTGGCAGGGAGCCTACAGCGAGTTTGTGTTCACGGACGTGCTGTGGCCTGATTTCACCCCGGAGGAATACGAAAAGTGCATCGCGCAGTATCAGTCGAGAGACAGACGTTTCGGCGGCAGATAGCCGTATGCAGGAGGATTTGACTAATGAAAACAAGGATTTTGTCGGGACTCATCATGCTCCCGCTTCTGATCATAATTATACTGAGGGAATGGGTCCTGTTCGCGGGATGCTTCGTGCTGAGCCTGCTGGCTGTTTACGAGTTCTTCCGCGGATTCAAGGAACTGGACATCAAGCCGAGCTATCCGATCGCAGTGGGATCCACGGTTCTGCTTTACCTGATGGGAATGCTCTCATTTGCGGGGTCATCCTTCAGCACGAGCATGTTTTCGACGATGTTCGTATTCATGCTCTGGGTCTTCATTACCGTGCTGGCATGTCTGCTGTACCTCTTTAAGATAGAGGAGCGCAAACTGGAAGACGCCATGGTCACCCTGGTGGGGATCTTCTACGTTGTGTTCTTCTGCTATCATCTGGCTCTCCTCGGCATGGATGAATTCCTGGGACTCACCGTGTGGCTTGTGGTCATCACAGCATTCGGAACAGACATCTGCGCATACTTCGCCGGCGTGACTATGGGCAAGCACAAGCTGTGCCCGGTCATCAGCCCGAAGAAGACCTGGGAAGGCGCTATCGGAGGTATTCTGGGAAGCATGATTCTGTGCGGACTGTTCGGCTTCTTCTTTATGCGGGAAGCCATAGCCGTCTGCCTGATCGTCGGGTTCCTGGGCAGCATCATCTCCATGTTCGGAGACCTCACAGCTTCTATCTTCAAGAGGAAGATGGGAATCAAGGATTACGGCAATCTCATCCCGGGGCACGGCGGAATTCTGGATAGATTCGACAGTATCCTGTTTACGGCGCCGCTGGTCTACTATGTGGTCAACATCCTTTCGATGATGGGCATGCCGGGACTGTGGGCGTAGAAGCGGGATCAACAGGAGCAAAAGCAGTACAATGAAGAAAATCGCGATTCTCGGGAGCACCGGTTCCATCGGGACCCAGGCTCTCGAGATAATAAGAAACAACCCGGATAAATATGAAGTCGCAGCCCTGAGCTGCGGGAAGAACACAGAACTCCTCAAGAAGCAGATTGAGGAGTTTAGTCCTGCTATGGTCTACTGTGAGTCAGACAGCAGCCTGAACCGGGAAGCGGACAGTCTGATGGACATCGCTTCGATGGATGAGGCGGACATCGTCCTCAACTCGCTGATGGGAATGAGAGGGCTGGAGCCGACCCTGGCAGCCATTGAAGCAGGCAAAGATATTGCCTTTGCAAATAAAGAAACTTTAGTTGTAGGCGGCGAGCTTGTGATGGAGGCGGCAGCCCGCAGGGGCGTGAAGCTGCTTCCGGTGGACAGCGAGCACAGTGCCATCTTCCAGGCGCTGCAGGGCAACGAAGGAAACGCCGTTAAACGTATTCTGCTCACAGCCTCCGGAGGGCCGTTCCGCGGCTATTCGAGAGAGCAGCTGGAGCAGGTTACTCTGGCGCAGGCGCTCAACCATCCGAACTGGTCGATGGGGAGCAAAATCACCGTAGACTCCGCCACAATGATGAACAAGGGGCTCGAGATCATCGAGGCCAAGTGGCTGTTTAATGTGCCGCTGGAAAAGATTCAGGTGGTGGTGCATCCGCAGAGCATTCTGCATTCGGCCGTCGAGTATGAAGATGGCTCGGTCATCGGGCAGATGGGCAATCCGGACATGAAAGTGCCGATCGCATACGCGTTTTCCTATCCGGAGCGGATCGACCTGCTGACGGACGGGACAGCTTCAAGTCTCGACCTGTTCAGTCTGAAGGACGGAATGACATTCTATCCGGCGGATGACAAGGTGTTCCGGACCATTGCGCTGGCAAGGCAGGCGAGTCAGACAGGCGGAAGCTGCCCTGTCGTACTGAACGGAGCAAATGAAGTTCTGGTCGACATGTTTTTGCATGAAAAGATCAGATTTGTGGATATACAGGACACCCTTGAGAGAGTGCTGGACGAGCATGTGCCGAAGTTCAGCCTTGATCTTGAAGGAGTGCTGGAAGAGGATAAAAAGATTAGAGAACATGTGAGGAAACTACTGGAGGGAAAGTAAGGGATGACGATAATCTATGCGCTTATTATATTCTGTCTGCTCATCTTCGTGCATGAGCTGGGGCACTTCATGGTGGCGAAGGCCTGCGGAGTCAAGGTCAATGAGTTTGCCATCGGAATGGGTCCGGCGATTTTTTCGCGGCAGAAAGGGGAGACCAAGTACTCCGTGAGAGTGTTCCCGATAGGGGGATACTGCGCCATGGAGGGCGAAGACGAAGACTCAGATGAGCCGAGAGCACTGAACAATCAGCCGGCCTGGCAGAGAGCCTGTATCCTCGCTGCGGGATCGGTCATGAACTTCATCACGTGCGTGATCCTGCTCATCATCATTGCGTTTTGCGTCGGAACAGCGACCACTACCATCGATACGGTAGCGGAGAATTCCCCTGCGGAAAAGGCGGGAATCGTCAGCGGCGACGTGGTGCTGAATGTGGACGGTCAGGACATCGACGAGTGGGACGATCTCATTCAGGCGATCGGCTACAGCAAGGCTGAGAACGCTGAGATCACCGTCGAGAGAGACGGCAAAAAAGAAGTGGTGACTGCTGAACTGGAATACGATAAGGAAGCCGGCCGAAACCTGATTGGAATCTCGCCGGTCATGGAGCACAATTTCCTTAAGTCCATCAGCGGCGGCGTCAGGAACACAGGCGCTATGACCGTTATGATGTATCAGGTCCTGAAGCAGCTGTTCACGGGCGAGGTGGCGGTAAGCGAACTGTCCGGTCCTGTGGGGATCGTGTACGCGACCAATGAAGCGGCCAAATCGGGCATCATGTACGTCATATATCTGGCGGCGCTGCTGTCACTCAATCTGGCGATTATCAACATGCTGCCGTTTCCTGCGCTCGATGGAGGCAGACTGCTGTTCCTGGTGATCCGGCTGTTTACGGGCAAGCGCGTATCGGACGAGACGGAGGGCAAGATCCATTTCATCGGAATCTGCCTGCTGTTCGCGCTGATGATATACGTTACGTTCAATGATGTAATCAAATTCATAATACCGATATTCTAAGATGACCGGTTTCCGTGGAAGCCGAAGTGAAACCATGAAGAAAAAAGTCAGAGTTGGAGACATTTTCATAGGAGGAGACGCTCCCGTAAGCATTCAGTCCATGTGCAACACCAGGACATCTGATGCGCAGGCGAGCATTGAACAGGTCAGAAGGCTGGAGGAAGCAGGATGCGAGATTATCCGCCTGACAGTTCCGGATGATGACGCAGTGCGTGGATTTCGTGAGGTCAAGCGTCATGCGCGTATTCCTGTCGTTGCGGATATCCACTTCGACTACCGCATGGCCATCGCGGCGATGGACGCCGGCGCCGATAAAATCAGAATCAATCCGGGAAACATCGGATCTGAGGAGAAGGTCCGCGCTGTTGTCGAGAAGGCAAAGGCGTGCCGAATCCCGATCAGGGTCGGCGTGAACGGCGGATCCCTCGAGAAGGATATCCTGGCGAGATACGGGAAAGTGACGGCTGAAGGTCTTGCGGAGAGCGCGCTCAGGAATGTGGCGCTTCTTGAGAAGTATGACTTCGAAGATATCGTCATTTCCCTCAAATCTTCGGATGTGCAGATGAATTACGACGCCTACAGGATCGTACATGAGAAGTCAGACTATCCTCTGCACATCGGCGTAACGGAAGCGGGTACGCCGTCCCGGGGCAAAGTCAAGTCTGCCGCGGGCGTGGGGGCTTTGCTTCTCGCCGGCATCGGCGACACCATGAGAATCTCGCTTACAGCGGATCCCGTGGAGGAGGTTTACTTCGCCAGGGAACTGCTGGCTGCAGTCGGACTCAGACAGAACGGACCGAATGTGGTCTCATGCCCGACCTGCGGAAGGACTGAGGTGGATCTGGAGAAGATCGCGACAGAAGTGGAACGGCGCCTGGCGGATATATACGGCCCGGAAGGCGCGGGAAGTGATCTGACGGTAGCGGTCATGGGATGCGCCGTCAACGGACCCGGGGAGGCGAAAGAAGCCGATTTCGGAGTCGCCTGCGGCAGAGGGGAAGGGCTCCTCTTCGCGAGAGGCGAGATCATCAAAAAAGTAAAAGAAGAAGACATTGTGGATGAGCTCATCGGACTCATCACAGGAGATTGATAGATACACAGGAAACATACAGCAGATGGAACAGATTCTCAGAGAATCGATAGATTTTTCAAAGACACCGGATTTTAATAAAGAAGACCTTGCGGTCACCGTTAAAAAAGCAGCTCTGGACAAGGACAGCCTGGTGCTGAGCCTTGAGATTGAGCTGAATTTTATTGTGAGCGCGATTACGGCGGAAGCGATTAAAACGGCGGTAAAGCGCGCGGTGCCGTATGTCAGAGATGTGGATCTCAAGCTGCTGTACAAGGATGTCAAAGGCAGTGAAATACCGGCGCCTGAGAAGAAAAACGGCAGGGATGCCGCAGCTGCACCGCAGGGCGGATCCAACGGTTCCGGCGACTGGAAAGGCGCGGGAGGCAAAGGCGGGCGCAGAAAGCATGGCTACCGGCCGGTCAAAGGCAACATCATAATGGGAAACGCCATCAAACTCGAATGCATGCAGCTTGATGAGATCGGATCTGAGAGCGGAACGGTGGCTTTTGAAGGAGAACTGTTCAAAAAGGAAGCCAGGACCATCAGCGACGACAGGAAACTGGCCAGCCTCTATGTGACGAACAAGAGGAACAGCATCTGCATTAAGGCCTTTGTACACAATAAAAAGTGGGAGGACTTCGAAACATATCTTCCGGAAGGAACCCCGGTAAAAGTGCGTGGCAAGGCGCAGTGGGACAGATACGATAATGCGGTCACCGTAATGGCCGACGACATCGAGAAGACAGAAATACACGAGCGGAGGGACGAAGCTCCGGAGAAGAGAGTGGAACTGCACTGCCACACCAAGATGAGCGCCATGGACGGGCTCATCGTGACCAAGGATATGGTGAAGCGTGTTGAAGGCTGGGGCCACAAAGCCGTCGCCATAACCGACCACGGCGTCGTACAGTCATTCCCGGAAGCGGCAGGCGCTGCGAAGGATATCAAGATCATTTACGGGTGCGAAGGGTATCTGCTGGATGATGAGGGACTGATCCGAGAGGACGGCTCCATCGACTACAAAGGCCGCAGGACCAACCATATCATCATCCTGGCGAAGAACACCGTCGGCCTCAAAAATCTGTACAAGCTTGTGTCCAGATCCCATATAGATTATTTCTACTACAGACCGCGTATTCCGAGGTCTGTTCTTGAGGCGCACAGAGAGGGACTCATTCTCGGCTCCGCCTGCGAAGCGGGGGAGCTGTACAGCGCCATTAGAGCGGGAGAATCCGAAGAGAAGATTGAGCAGATCGCTTCATTCTACGATTATCTGGAGATTCAGCCGCTGATCAACAACAAGTTCATGATTGTGAACGGGATCGTGGACGGTGAAGAGGATCTGAAGGAATTCAACCGCAGAATCGTGGCCCTGGGCGAAAAGCTCGGCAAGCCTGTTGTCGCCACCTGCGACGCCCACTATTTCGATGAAGAGGAAGCCCTGTACAGGCGGATCATCATGGCGGGACAGGACTTCAAGGATGCGGAGAGCGGCGAGGGCCTCTACTTCAGAACCACAGAAGAGATGCTCGACGAATTCTCGTATCTCGGGGAAGAGAAGGCATACGAGGTCGTCGTCACGAACACGAATCTGATTGCGGACATGACAGAACGCATCAAGCCTGTGCCGGACGGCAAATTTCCGCCGCATATCGACGGCGCTGAGGAGTATCTCAGAGACGCATGCGAGACGAGAGCTGCCGCTATGTACGGCAATCCTCTTCCTGAGGTAATCCGCACCAGACTGGACAAGGAACTGAATTCCATCATCGACAATGGCTATGCTGTCATGTACCGGTCAGCGGAGATGCTGGTGAATAAATCCATGGAAGCCGGGTATCTGGTAGGCTCAAGAGGATCCGTCGGGTCATCCTTCGCGGCGACCATGTCCGGAATCACAGAGGTTAATCCGCTGGCAGCCCATTATCTCTGCCCGAACTGCAAGAACCTGGAGTGGGATGAAACGGGAGAATACGACTGCGGCGTGGACATGCCGGACAAAGTCTGCCCGGTCTGCGGCACCCCGTACAGCAAAGAGGGATTTACCATCCCGTTTGAAACATTCCTCGGATTCGAAGCGAATAAAGAACCCGACATCGACCTGAATTTTGCAAATGAATATCAGACCACCGCGCAGAAATACGTCGAAGAGATTTTTGGGGCGGAGAACGTATACAAAGCCGGAACCATTTCGACCGTCAAGGCCAACAAAGCCTTCGGTTACGTGGCAAAGTATTTCGAGGAACTGGGGAAACAGGTGAGCAAGGCTGAAATGGACAGACTCACCCAGTGCTGCGAGGGAGTCAAGGCGACAACCGGCCAGCATCCGGGCGGCGTTGTTGTCGTGCCGAGAGACCATGAAATTTATGAATTCTGTCCTGTGCAAAGGCCGGCCAACAACACGAAATCAGACGTCGTTACAACACATTACGACTACCACTCCATCGACCAGAATCTGCTGAAACTCGACATACTGGGCCACGATATTCCGTCCATGTGCAAGCAGCTCAAGGACCTCACAGGAGTGGATCCGCTTGATGTACCGATCAAGGACGACAAGGTCATGTCCATCTTCATCGGGACGGAAGGTCTCGATATCAAGGATTCGGACTACAAGTTCACACACGGAAGCTACGGCATCCACGAATTCGGAACATCCTTCGTCCGTCAGATGCTGGACGACATTCATCCGACCACCGTGGAGGAGCTGGTCAGAATCTCAGGCCTTTCCCACGGCACCGACGTGTGGCTCGGCAACGCACAGGATCTGGTCGTAAATGGTGTAACCACTATGCGCGAAGCGATTGCCACCCGAGACGACATCATGAACTATCTCAGGAAGAAGGGTCTCGAAAACGGTGACGCTTTCACTATCATGGAAAAAGTAAGAAAGGGCAAAGGCGTTACGGAGGAGCAGGAACAGCTCATGATCGAGCACAATGTACCGGACTGGTACATCGACTCCTGCCGCAAGATCAAGTACATGTTCCCGCGCGCCCACGCCGTAGCATATGTTCTGATGTCTCTTCGTGAGGCATATTACAAGGTCTATCATCCGCTGGAGTTCTACGCTGTGTACTTCACGACGAAGGCCGCTTACTTTGATGCAGGCGTCATTCTCAGAGGCCAGAAGGCCGTTGAGGACAGGATGGCTGAGATAGACCGTCTCGGCAAGGATATGACCAAAAAAGATGAGAATGACTATACCGTTCTGGAGGTTGCCTACGAGATGTACGCCCGCGGATATGAATTCGCGCCGGCGCGCCTGGGCGCATCCGACGCGCTGAAATTCCGTGTCTCAGACGGCAAGGTCGTTCTGCCGTTCGTCGCTATTCCGGGAATGGGAGAGGGCGCGGCTACCGCTTTTGCAAATGAGTACGCCCGCCGCCCGTACGAGACCATCGAAGACGTCATCGACCGCGGCCGCGTCAACAAGACCGTCGTGGAGAAACTCCGCGAGCACGGCGTGCTGGAAGGCCTGCCGGAAACCGCTCAGATCAGTTTCTTCTAAGAAATCAAAGGAGGGATTCTATATGTTGGATACAAGTAGAATCGTTTGTAAAACAATAGTGTGTTTTGCACTTTTGCTGCTATTTGCAGTGCCTTCCTTTGCGGGGGAATATGAGACAACCATAGAAGGTTTTACTTTCGACGGTGTGAGTGTACCCGGGTATGACGGTTATTCTACAGAGGTAGTCAATGGAAACGATCCGTTGTTTAACGAAGCGGACTTCGGAGAAGTGGCGGAGGCGCACTATGGTGATTTGGATGAGTTGGGAAGATGTACCTATGCAGATGGGCTATTAGATTATTCTCTGATACCAACCTGGACCAGGGGTGATATAGGATCGGTGAAGCCGAGCGGATGGGTGCAGGCACAATATCCTGGCGTTGTTTCTGGTGGCTATCTATATAATCGTTGTCATCTTATCGGCTGGCAGCTTACCGGTGCTGATCTGACGAGCATGACAAAGGAGGAACTTTCGAAGAATTTAATTACAGGCACCAGATACCTTAATGTTGGATCCGGAGGCGATGGCATGGTCGGATACGAGAATGAGGTTGCAACGTATATTCGGGAAGATGAGGACAACAAGGTGGCATACAGTGTTATTCCTGTATTCTTTGATAATGATCTGGTAGCAAGAGGCGTGCTGATGCAGGCAAAAAGCATTGGGAGTGATGATATATCGTACTGCATCTTCTGCTACAATGTGCAGCCTGGAATAGCAATAGATTATGAAACAGGCAATTCTGTGTTGACTCAGTCACTCGAAGATACTACTTCGATAAATGACTGCAATGTGAGCCTTGCGGCAGATGCACTCACTTATACGGGAACTGCCGTCGAGCCGGATGTTATTGTTGAACATGAAGGTACAAAGCTCAGCAAGGAAATAGATTATGTTCTGACATATAAAAACAATACCGCCGCAGGCAAAGCATCTGTCATCGTAACCGGGGTCGGAGACTATAGAGATTCCGTATCGATTGAATTCACAATAGAACCGGCATCAGTTAAAAACTGCAAGGTGAGTCTTGCAACCACGAAAATCAAATGCACTGGGAAAGCACTGAAACCAAAAGTTAAAGTAATCAATGGTGACAGACCGCTGGTAGAAAAGACTGATTACACAGTATCTTATAAAAATAACAAAAATACCGGCAAAGCGTCAGTCACAGTGACTGGTGTGGGTTCATGCAAAGATCAGTTAACAAAATACTTTATCATCACACCGGCAAAGGCAGTTATTAACAAGACAGGTGCTAAGAAAAGGAGTATCAAGATAACTGTTTCCGCGCAGAAAAATGTTACCGGATACGAGTACGCATACAAATTGAAGACAAAGAAAAAGTGGACAATTAAAAAAGCCCAGAAACCGACAAAGATATTCAAACCCCTGAAGAGAAACAAACTATACAACGTAAAAGTTAGAGCATTCAAGAAAATAGATGGTAAGATCTATCGCGGACCATGGAGCAGCGTAAAGAAAGTCAAGACAAAGAAACGGTAAATATGAACATCACAGTATACTTAGGATCATTTGACGGATGTGACAACTCAATGCGGGAGGCGGTGCGCGAGCTTGGCGAGTGGATCGGCAAAAGCAGCAACACCCTTGTTTACGGAGGTTCGAAGATCGGGCTCATGGGAGTTCTGGCGGAGAGCACAGTGAAGTCAGGAGGCAAAGCCATCGGCGTGGAACCGGGGTTCTTTGTCGAGAAGGTTTTGCAGTACGATGCGCTGACGGAGCTGATCGTCACAAAGAACATGTCAGACCGCAAAGCCAAGATGATTGAACTGGGAGACGCCTTCATTGCCCTGCCGGGAGGGACCGGCACGCTGGAGGAGATATCGGAGATCATGTCGGGGGTATCGCTGGGGCTCATTGACGCGCCGTGCATCCTCTACAATCACAGAGGTTACTACAACAGTCTGAAACAGCAGCTTGCGAAAATGGTTGAGATGGGGCTGTCCAGCGAGGAACGGCAGAAGGGCATCCATTTCGCGGACAGCATCAGCGAGGTCATAGAACTCCTCAGCAAATAACTACAAGAGAGCCGCATATGCGGCTCTTATGTTTTTTTGATTATTTTTGACGGCCGAAGCGCCGGGGAAATGTGTGTGTATGGTATAATCACGGGACGAGATAAGTTTGATTTAAACTGCTAAATTAAGAAAGAAAGGAGCGTTGTATGAAGAGAATATCGATATTGCTGGCGTTCATCATGGCTTTCACGATGTTCAGCCTGACGGGATGCGGCGGCAGTGATGATGCGGATACTTCTGACACTGCCGATAATGCGGGTGTTTCTAAGGAAGACATCTATCCGGAAGGATTCTCGGCATTCATGGACAAACTGGATGTTGGCTTTTCAACAGAAGTGGATCAGTTCATTTCAGAGCAGGGTGATGACCCGGTCTATGGATTCCGCGGCGCAGGATCTCCTGCCGAGCTGGCAGTGGCTGAGCACATGAAATCAGTCATGGAAGAAATCGGTCTCCAGAACGTAACGATGGAAGAGTATAACGTAGACGGCTGGACATTTAAGGGCGCAAATGTCACCTTCCAGAACGCCGAAGGCAAGGAACAGAAGATTGATCTCGGCGGTTACCAGACAACCTGCAAAGCCGACAACGAGAAAGTAGGCCTCATGTGGCTGGACAGAGGCACGGCGGCGGATTATGAGAATCTGGACGTAACCGACAAGCTCATCCTCATCGACATCAATCAGAATGAAGACTGGTGGATCGACAAGCCTGCGCTCCAGGCGAAAGTGAAAGGCGCAAAGGCAGTTATCGCTATGTCAGAACTGCCGACAGAGGATAAAGACGGTGACAGGGTAGGCACACAGGACATCTGCGGTCCTGCGGACGCACCGGCCTTTGGTATCAGCGCCAATGACAGGGATGCCCTCAAAGCCGCTATCAAGGCATCCGGCGAAAAGGAAATCGAAGTCACGTTCAATTCGGATTCAGAAGTTATTGAAGATACAACAGGTCATGCCGTTTGGGGTGAAATCCCGGGCAAGACCGATGATGTCGTCTATCTGTTCGCACACATGGACGGCTATTTCCACTCCTATTTCGATGATGCTTCCGGCGACGGACTCCTCATGGGTGTTGCAAAGGCTATGATCGATTCAGGATATGAACCTACTAAGACCATTCGGTTTGTCTGCAACGGCGCAGAGGAGTTCGGCCGTACGGACAGCGAGTGCGACTGGGCTACCGGCGCATATGAGCTGGTCAACAATGTACACCCGGAATGGGCAGAGAATGCCTTTGCAGTAGTCAATATCGACGGCGCGTACTGCGTGAAAGGCGAGACCACATTCGGCGTTGCGGTTCCGGAAGAGCTGCAGGCCTGGGCCAAGGCCATAGGCGACCCGCTGATTGCAACGACGGATTACAAGTACAGGTATCTGACGCCGCAGAGCACATATAAGGAAGACTTCAATTACACTGCGTTGGGCGTTCCGTCCGTGGGCACAGCCAAGGGCGAAGAGACCCTGTTCTACGATCTGGGATACCACACGAGTTATGACAGCAAGGAAGCTGCCGGATTTGACGATGATACCTGGGTATGGATGCACGAACTGTTTGGAATGTATACGTACGCTTTGGATCAGACGCCTGCAAGACCGCTCAACTTCAACGCGAGATTCCGGGCGCTCAAAAAGTCATATGATGAGAATCTCGTGCAGGATGAGGAACTCATGACGAAGATCGATGAAGTCATGGCAGCTGCGAAGCCGATCAATAAAAAGATCAAAGAACTGAATGCAAGCTACGCGGAAGCAGTAGCGGCCGGGGATACCGAAAAAGCTGACTCACTGCTTACCGAAGCAACAGAGCTCAACAAGCAGACCCGCGAGATGTACAAGTCCGTTCAGGACGCGATTCTCTGGCTGGATGGCGAGCTTAGCATCGTCTTCCCGCATGAGACAAGACAGGATAACATCAACAACCTGCAGGCCGGCATTGACGCGATCAAGGACGGAAATGCGCAGGAGGCTCTCGATGAATATCTCTGGGCTGTCGGAAACGGCTGGTATGCAATGTACTTCGACGAAGAGACGATGACGATCGATGAGAACAGATACGAGGAAGGGCTCAAGGACACCTGGGCTGAGGGAAGGACCGATGTAGACAACATCGACATCGATAACACCATCCGTTCCATTATGGCCAAGGCAGAGCAGGAGGATGCTGACTACACAGAAGAACTCGCTAAGCTCGAAGAGCTCAAAGCGGAGCAGGAGCAGTATCTCAGTGATGTCATTGAGAAGGAAAAGGCAGATCTGCAGGGTCTCATCGACATGTTCAATGAGGCTAAATAGCCTTAACCCCTTGCATTTTGGGGATTTATGTGTTATTGTAAGCAAGGTTAATAGATAAGTTATCACTGGAGTGGGCAAACGGCCCACTCCTGTTTTATGAAAACAGTGACAGAACAATGAGTAAAAGGAAGATTACAGATGTTGTGGCGGAGATTTCCGCTGACTTCCTGGCGGAGAACGGATACGAGCTGTACAACACGGAATTCGTCAAGGAAGGGCGCGACTGGTTTCTGAGGGTCTACGTCGATAAAGTACAGGATGCCGAAGCCGGGGAGCTGCAGTACATCAGTACCGAGGACTGCGAGAAGGTCAGCAGGTTCCTGAGCGACAAACTGGATGAAGCAGATCCGATCGAGCAGAACTACTACCTGGAGGTCAGCTCACCGGGAATGGACAGACCGCTGATCACGCCGGAGCACTATGAACGCTACGTAGGCCATGAGGTTGAGATCAGGCTGTACAAGGCGGTCGATGGAGTCAAGAACATCACAGGCGTTCTTGAGAGCTTCGACAGGGAAACCGGAGCCGTCGTCATAAACAGCCGGGAAACCGTAAGCAGCGGCAAGAAGGGCAAGAAAGGCTGCAAGAAGGCAGAACCGGAGAGCAAACGCTATGAGCTGACGCTCAGCGACATCGCGAAGGCAAACCTGGCAGTTGTATTCTAATACTGTTCAAACATAGTTAAAACTATTGTAGATATAAGGATAGAGGAAAAGAAAATGAGCGATTTTATGGAAGCAATCAATGATCTTGTGAAGGAGAAGGGCATCACGAAGGACGTGATCATGGAAGCAATCGAGTCCGCCCTCGTTTCTGCTTACAAGAAGAACTACGGAACTGCAGCCAACGTCCGCGCCGAGATGAACGAGGAGACCGGGGATGTTGAAGTTCTCATGCAGAAGGAAGTAGTCGAAGAAGTGGAAGATGACGCCACACAGATCTCTCTGGAAGAAGCACGCGAAATCGACCCGAGATACCAGGTGGAGGATATCGTGGAGTATCAGGTTACGCCTAAAGATTTCGGACGTATTGCTGCCCAGACTGCCAAGCAGGTTGTAGTTCAGAGACTGAGAGAGGCCGAGCGCGGCATGGTCTACGACAACTACATCAAGAAGCAGGGCGAGCTGGTGACAGGCGTGGTTCAGAGAATCAGCAATGAGACCATATTTGTAAACATAGGCAATACAGAGGGAATTCTCGTTGCCGGCGAAAGAGCTGCAGGCGAGAGATACAGAGTCAACGACAGAATCAAAGCCTACATCATGGATGTCAGAAAGAGCAACAAGGGACCTCAGATCTTCCTGAGCAGGACCCATCCCGGATTTGTCGAGAAGCTCTTTGAACTGGAAGTTCCGGAAATCGAGGACGGCGACGTTGTAATCAAGAGCATCGCCAGAGAAGCGGGCTCCAGAACGAAGATCGCCGTATACACTGAGGATGAGGACATCGATCCGGTAGGTGCATGCGTAGGCCAGAACGGCAACAGAGTCAGAAACATCGTGGATGAGCTTTGGGGAGAGAAGATTGACATCACCACATGGGATGAAGATCCGGCAATACTCATCAGTAATGTGCTCAGCCCGGCAAAGGTTGAGGCTGTCGCCATCGATGAAGAGGAGAGAGCCGCTGTCGCAGTCGTTCCTGATTACCAGCTGTCACTGGCAATCGGCAAGGAAGGACAGAATGTAAGACTGGCTGCAAGACTCTGCGGATGGAAGATCGACATCAAGAGCCATTCACAGTACTTTGGAGATGAGGATCCGGAGGATGCGGAATTCGGAGAATACGCAGACGACGAAGAGTACGAAGATGAAGAATAGAGAAAAGCCGATGCGCAGATGTATTGGCTGCATGGAATCGAAGACAAAAGACGAGCTCATAAGGATCACATGGTATGAAGGCAGGCTTTCAGTAGATCCCACAGGAAAGGCAAAAGGCAGAGGCGTATACGTATGCAGGAATAGAGACTGCGTGGAAAAAGCCCTGAAAAAGGGTGCCTTTGCGAGAAGCCTTCACCAGGACCCGGGCAGGCAGGAAATCGAGAGAGTGTTGAAGGAGCTTGAAGATTATGCGCAGTAAAGCCATGAGCCTGCTGGGTTTTGCGAAGAAATCGGGGAATCTGGTTTCAGGAGTGAACACATGCAGCTTCGCAATCAATAAAGGTAAAGCTAAACTCGTCATCCTGGCAGAAGACATTTCGGCCGGAAGCGAGAAGAAGATAATGAAGGAGATAAGGAGAAAGGGCGTTCCCTTCATCAAGTACAGCACCATAGACGAGCTTTCACATATAGCGGGAGAAAGTGGAAGAAGCGTCTTCGCGGTACTGGAGGAGAACTTCGCCCGGGGCATACTGGATGAAGCAGACAAAGAACAGCAATCATAGCATAAAGGAGGATGTGCGTATGAAGATAACAGAATTAGCAAAGGAACTGAATATGACCGGCAAAGAGGTGCTGGAAAAGGCAAAGGCTATGGGAGTGCCTGTGTCGAAGACCAGTGACGATATGTCGGACATCGATACTGTCGCGGTCAGAAACACTTTGACCAGGGCAAGCGGCAAGGCGGAGACCAAGGTCGCCAGAAAGAGCGCGACGAAAAAGGCCTCATCAGAAAAGAAGAACGAACCGAAGGTAACTGTCAAAGCTGCCAACATTAAGATGCCTGAAAAGAAGACGACAAAGAAGGCTGCAGGCCTGAGTCCGGCAGGTACAAAACCTGCGGCAGCGCCGAAGACAAAGCCGGCGAAGGAACCTGTAACGGGTATCGCAAAGGCAAAGCCTCCTGTCGGAGCTCCGAAGATCAACAAGGCTAAGCTGGAAGAGAGAATCGCCAAGGAAAAGGCGGAAGCCAAGGCTGCAGCAGAGGCTGCAAAGGCTCAGAAAGCAGCGGAAGCGGAAGCTGCGAAGGCCGAAAAGGCTGCAGCAAAGGCAGCGAAGGCTGAAGAAAAAGCGACTGCAGAAGCGGCAAAGGCTGAAAAAGCGGCTGCGAAAGCAGAAGCGAAGGCTGCGAAGGCGGAAGAGAAGGCTGCAAAGGCCGAGGAAGCCAAGGCGGCGGCAGAGACCGCAGCGGCTGAAGCGGCGGCGGCAAAAGCTGAGACTGAAGCAGAAGCAGAAGCACCTGCACCTGCTGAGCAGGAAGAGCCGAAAGAAGAGCCGAAAAAAGAGAAGACCAGAAGCAGAATCAAGATCATCAAGAGAGCTGAAGATATAAAACGCGAAGAAAAAGAAGCTGCAGCAAGAAGAGCAGCCGCGAAGAAGGAAAGAGAAAAAGAAGCAGAGAAAGAATCAAAATCCTCCAAGAAATCTGCTAAACCTTCAGATAAAGCCAAAGACTCCCGCAAAAAGGCATTATCAGACAAGTCATCTGCCCCTGCAGCTGCGAAGACCTCCACTCACAGCAAGAAGGGCAAGGACAGAGACAGAGATAAAGAGAGAGATAAGTTCTCGAAACTCGAAAGAGGCGGACGCAAGGCGGGCAAGCCTTCCATTCCTGCTTCTCTCGAAAAACAGGCCAGACCGAAGAGACATCAGAACAAGCCGAAGAACATAGAACCGGCGGAACCGGAAATGGAACTGGAAGCTGGTACAGTTCTGATCAACTGCCCGATTACAGTAGCGGGATTTGTTGAGCAGACGAAGACGACTCTTTCACAGGCGATTATGACCCTCATGAAGATGGGCGTTATGGCGAACCAGAATCAGAACCTCGATGAGGATACGGTTCAGCTGCTCGCCGATGAGATGGGCATCCAGATCGCTATCGGAAAGGTCGACGAAGAAGAGGAATACCTGGAAGAAGAAGGTATCGAAACATTTGAGGACAAGGAAGAAGACCTGAAGCCGCGTGCTCCGATCGTTACGGTCATGGGACACGTCGACCACGGTAAGAC
>CACYBO010000051.1 GCA_902772685.1 uncultured Eubacteriales bacterium
ACTGAAATATGAGAATCGATCATACAGTCCGTTCGCGCACGACAATGTTGTCTTACTGTCGCATCCGCCTGTCAGTGAGATTGCCGGTCTGCTCCATTTCATGCTGATCAGCTCCATATTTGCGTGAAGCAAGTCTGCTGTTTCCGAGACTATCTCTTCATTCGTCTTCTTAAGTATATGCGGCAGATAAAACCTTCTGACCGAAACCCTGCCATCAGAAATCCTTACGAAGTGATTTGGCACCAATCGTTTCACCATTCTGAACTGCGTCAAGTCTCCCGGAAGCGCATTGCCCAAAAGTCTGAAGAAGTGATATCGTGTGAGCCGTTCTACATATGGATCCCTTTGCAGTTCTGTCAGGTCACCTATCAGATTTGTATGAGAAGAAATATACATCTTTCCATCAATGACCGAGTAGAAGGCTGTCTGCATCCCGGACGCGTCCCCGATCATATAAACAGACTCTTTATCGATAATAATAATTGTAAAAACGCCTGTAAGGTCATTGATCAGCTTCCAAAACAGTGAAGATGGCTGCTTGATCGCCCGTTCTGAATATAGACTTATTAATTCAGCAAGAATACCGGCCTCATTCGCCTCCATTGTTACCGGATTATAGGCGTGACCGACCAGTATTATTGCCGTTCCGGTCTCTGTCTCTGCGCAGAAATAACTCTGTTTGGGAGAGACCAGCAATGAATAATTCTCATTCTTTTTACTTTGCCATTTACCGAAAAAAGGAAATTGATCCGTATCAACATCCGCATCCGTAAACAAAAATCCCCTGGCGTATATCTTATCCTTCAGCTCCGGATTCTCTTCCAATATAGCCTGAATTCCCTCTCTATTCATGGATTCTCCCCGGTGTTCCTGCTCTCCTCAATCCACGCAGACAATCTATTTGATCACACTGAGATTTCCCAACACCACATCCGCAAGCCGCTCAGCATTACCATTTCCAACAAAGCTGTTATGCGGTGTAATTATGGTGCCGGGCCTATCCCACAGAAAGCTTTCCGAATCCAACGGTTCCTCCTCGAATACGTCGAGGACGGCATCACCGTCCCATTTTACGAGAGCCATTTGATCAATGACCGCTCCGCGGGAGATGTTTACCAGGACAGGCCGGGAATAACGGTCGGTATTTGTTCCAATCAGCGCCAGCCGTCTCTCATCCATGAGTCTTGTCGTCTCCTCTGTGAGAGGAACAGCCAGGACCACTATTTCCGCACCCGGTAGCTTTTCGTCCAGCTGATCCAATCCGACTATTTCATCATAGCCGGCATTTTCCCGTGTAACTATGTCCACGCCGATCACATGACAGCCAAATGCCTTAAAGCGTTTCGCGCATTCTGTTCCGACACTTCCGCAGCCGACGATGACTACGCATCTGCCATTCAGTTCCTTAATCTGACGATTCTTGATCCATGTGTGTTCCGCTTGCTGTTGCCGAAATCCGGCCATCCCTTTATATAAATTAAGCACTCCTGTTATGGCATATTCTGCCATCGGAATGCTGTAGACATCTCGCGCGTTGCGGATTTCGATCTTCCTTTTCTTTATTTCATCCATTGGCACCCGGTCATGACCTGCTGATGTGAGCTGTATAAAGCGCAGGCCGGTAAACCGTTCCAATGGGTGATAAAGGAATAATCCGTTACATACAACACCTTCTACCCATTCATAGGGGCAGGGAAGGGGATCAGATTCCTGTCGAAGGAAAAGAACGCTGTGGCCGTATCCGGAAATCTCAAGGAGGAAGTCTTCCGCCTGCTGCCAGGCTCCGGTTATCAGAAGATTCATGCCCTGTCCTCCCGCTCGATATTTCCTCCTGCATATGCCTGCGCTTCGGAGGCCTGCTTTGCGGACGCCTGCACTGCAGCTGCCTCTGCCGCCGCTTCCTCCGGACGCCTGCGATAATCATATTTACTGTAGTAGCTCTTGTAATATCGTCTGCTGTAGTATCCGCCCTGGTTGATGTTCTCGCCGTAGAATACAAAGCCCAGAATGTGCATTCCGGTCATTTCAGCAGCGGTCAGCGCCTTGCGGATATCCCGGTGATCCGAGAAATCCTGTCTGGTAACAAAGATGCAGCCGGCTACATCGGCAGACAGCACCAGCGGATCAGCCACAATGTTTATAGGCGGCATATCGATCAGCACCAGGTCATATACCTGTCCCAATTCCTGCAGCAGCGCTTTCATCTGATTCGACGCCAGCAACTCATTCGGATTAGGCGGAAAATGCCCTGCCGGAATTAAGTCCATTGTCTCAGCGGTATCTTTTATAACGGCATCCTGCCAGGTACATCTGCCGACCAGGATGTCGGACAGACCTTTCCTGTGTTTATCGTATTTGAAGATTTCCCTTTGGGAAGCGCGGCGCATATCTCCATCGATGAGCATCACTTTCTTGCCGCCCATGGAACAGGAGATCGCCAAATTGGATGATATTGTCGATTTTCCTTCTCCTGAGATCGCGCTGGTAATGACAACTGCATTGGACTCTTTTCCGACTAACGTATACAGCAAATTCATGCGCAGCTTAGAATAGCTTTCTATGATATCCATAGGACTTTTGCCCGAAAGCATGAACGCCGCGGCATCGTTACTATTCCTCGAAAGGCGTTTGATCGAAGCTAATACCGGCAGTTTGTAATTATCCGTAAGATCCTTGCTTTCTTTGATCCTCTGGTTGAACATATAAAAGAATGCCAGAATACAGGCAGCTATGGCCGCACCGAACAAGGCCCCCTTCATCCCTTCGCGCACGGAATTGCGCTCATCAGGGATGATCGGAACCGTCGCGTAATCAAGGATCTCGACATTACCCGCTCCGACTACCCGGATGATCTCATCCGGCGCCACCTCCATGACAGCATTTACGATATCGGAAGAAAGGATGGGATCCTCAGTCGTGGAACTGACAGCTACAACACCACTCTCCGAGACAGAATACATAGAAAGTGACTCTGAGATGCTGCTGTTCGAGAGGCCGGGATGACTATCAGAAAGGCTTTTTGTTACAACGCTCATGACCTTATCGCTTTTGACAACGACCAGGTAAGTCTTGATCAGTCTCAGAGAAGAGTTCAGGTCATTTGAATATGTATAATTATTATCTGAATCGCCGGTATTGTTGACATACATTGTACCTGATGCGGTATATGTATCCGGGAGCTGCCTTAAATAGAAATACATTGCTCCAAAGCCAATCTCAGCGCAGAGCACTACAAAGCAAGCCTGTTTCAATATATACAGCAGCAGCCTTGCTAAATCAATTTTGTTTCCTCGTGTTCTTCTCTCCATGAAAGCTGTTCCTTATTTTTCTAAGTATAAAGAAGCAATGCGTCCGGAAACCGGATCATGGTCGCGAAGGATCACAGACCGTTCAGGTCCATAAGTGCCTTTGCGATCTTTTCCTTTACAGAATTAAAACACTCCTGTCTGTCAAGGTTATCATACACACTCTGAGCAAGTGACTTAAGAGCTCTGTTCGTCATGTTATTTACAGGTGTTTCATTGCGGATATAGCGATCTCCGAACTCATCTTTCATCGCATTATCAAGTTCCGTATTTTCCGCAGCAGTACAGATCACGACAAACGGGCGGTCATAATCGGTTTCCTCATCGTCGTCGTCAGAACCGGCATAGCGGTCTACCAGATCGATCAGATCCGACATGAATCCGTCTACTGAGCGCGTTATATTACCCGAGAAAAAAAAGACGGGTATATCTCCGAGATACTGCGTCGCGGACTCCAATTCAACAATGGTGCCGGAACTGACGCTTTTACGATCTCCTTCCTCATCGCGAATAAATGCATATCTGGGGTGATTGGAGTCATACCAATCATCCGTTGGGATCAGTGTCCCTTCGATATCCGCGATCCGCACCTGTCCGAATGAAACTTCGCTCTGTTTGGCAAACCGCAGCTCCTCTTCGTTTTCCTGCGCTACGTAGTCCTGGAGTATCAGCGTCACGGGTTCTGTATCCCATGGAATCTGTATCCACTCACCGGTCCTAAGATCATTGACACCGGCGCGGACCAGGATCTGCCGCATTCCCTCGTTGGAAACGCCCATATTTGTGATATAGATGGAAGGGGTATCGTGCTCACCTTCCGTCAGATACTTGCTGAATGCCTTTGTCAAAGGTCCGTACAGATTCTCATTAATGACATCCGTCAATGACTTCGCCAAAGATTTTTCCTTCGTCCCGGCCATTTCGCTGTCGCCCCAGCAGATGATATCTTCTGCGTTAAGTCTAGGTACGACATCGTCGTATATTTTTACTGCCGCCTCAGTTTTTTCGCTGTCTTCTTTTTCGAGCGCTGCTGCCTGCTCCTCAAGCCGGGCATACAGGTCCTCCCTGCTCTTTTTGTCTTCGCGAACGATATAGACAAGTCCGGCCATTAAGGCAAGACAAAGAAGCCATGTTATTACATGAATCCACTTGCTCTTCATTGTTTCCTCATTTTATTCATTAAACACTCATTTATTCCATAATACAACTTCGAGATCTTACTCTCTATTATTCATCATTTCCGCAATATTTCCCACCGCCGCAATCAACTCCTCTCGGTTTTGTGAGAAGTAATCCATATGGAATCTGCACTCTTTTTCCAACGCCCTGATTTCCCTGACACCCCGGTAGAAGATTTCTTCGACGGCATCCATATCTTCAAAATTGTTGATATTGCAGAAGGAACGGCTCAAAATGGCCATCTGGCTCCCCAGCCTATAGTGTTCCTTAATAATGATTTCTGCCGGAACCATTCCACGGCCAAGAGAAGCGATCCCGCCAAATCCATAAAACTTACCTGCAAAATTCATCTTCATGCACAACTGATCTACGGTCCCGTCCGCAAGGGGTTCAAACAGGAATTTCTGGTTTCTGCTGATTGAGAGATCATTTAATCCGATATGGATCTCGTCAATCCCTTTTATAGTCAGGATGGTATCAAGAATGGCAACCGCTTCTTGGGTCTCAAGAAGCAGCATGGTCTTGGTCCTTCCATTTACAATGGAGAGAAACCTATGAATTTCATCAAGCGTTTTAAAATAGGGCAACATTATAATGTCAGCCCCCGCCTCTATGACGGCGTTGATCTCTTCTTCCGAGGATGTGTACTCGTCTGTAGCTTCATGAAGCGGATTGACGCGTACGAGAAGCTCCGCTTTAGAGATTACTGCCCTGATATTTCTGACATCCTCTACTGTATGATTATTTTGGACAGT
>CACYBO010000052.1 GCA_902772685.1 uncultured Eubacteriales bacterium
AACGTGGATCACTGCTTTCAGAAAGCGGGCTTCGATAAAGAGAGACTGTTTTACACGCAGGGCGATTACGGACTGTTTCAGTGCAGTGAGCCTTGCACTCCTGTGACTTATGACAATGAAGAAATGATCCGGGACATGGTGGAGCAGCAGTCAGAAATGAGAATTCCGAGCGAACTGATTCCGAAGTGCCCGAACTGCGGCAAGCCGCTTACCATGAATCTGCGCTCCGATGACAAGTTCGTGGAAGATGAAGGATGGGACAGAGCGGCGGAGCGGTACAACCAGTTCCTGCGCAGCCATGACGGGAAGATTCTCTTCCTGGAACTGGGCGTAGGATACAATACGCCGAGCATCATCAAGTTTCCATTCTGGCAGATGACGGCGAACAATCCGGAGGCGGTCTACGCCTGCGTCAATGCGGGAGAGGCCATGTATCCGGAGGAGATTCAGGATCAGGCGATCGGCATCAATGGAGATATTGGAGAGACAATAGAAGATATAATAGCAAGCAGAAGGCAGGTTAGTAATGACGATGAATAGCAGGATACTAGTAGTTAACCCGGGCTCCACATCTACGAAACTCGCGGTCTATGAAGCGGTCTATGAAGCAGCTGGCCCGTCAGAGGAACGCAGCAATGCATCGCCGGTGCGCGAAAAGACCAGCAATGCATCGCCGGTGCGCGAGGTGTTCAGCGAAACGCTGCGGCACGACGCGGACGAACTGCAGAAGCTCGGTACGATTACAGATCAGTTGGGATACCGCAAACAGGTCGTGATGGACGCGCTTCAGAAAAACGGTTTTAATCTGTCTGATTTCGCAGCGATCGCCTGCAGAGGCGGTCTGGTGAAACAGATGCCGGGAGGCACATACCGAGTCAATGATGCGCTGGTGCGTGACTGCCGAATCGGAGTCAGCGGGCAGCACGCCTCGAATCTGGGCGCTCTGATCGGAAGTGAACTGGAACGCGAAAGCGGTGTCCCGGCGTACATCGTCGACCCGCCGGTGGTCAACGAACTGTCGGCCATCGCGCGCTACTCAGGTTACCCATCCATTGAGAGAACCTGTGTCTGGCACGCATTGAACCAGCGTGCCGTCGCCCGGCGCTACGCAGCGTCCGTGGGAAGAGCCTATGAAGATATGAACCTGCTTGTCTGCCACATGGGCGGCGGGGTTTCCGTCGGCGCGCATGTCAAAGGCAAGGTCCTCGACACGGAGGACGCAGTCAGCGGAGAAGGTCCGTTCTCACCGGAGCGGGCAGGGAGCCTTCCGGTGGACAAGGTTGTCGACCTATGCTTCCGCGGAGATATGGATAAAGATGAAATCAAGCAGACGTTTACCCGCAAGGGAGGTCTGCGGGCATATACCGGAACCAACAGCGTCCAGAAGATTTTGCAGCAGGCGTCTGAGGGGGATGCCTCTGTGCGGGAGGCGCTGAACGCTTTTTACTATCAGGTCGGCAAAGAGATTGCTGCCATGTCCGTCGCCATGAAGGGCGAGGTAGATCAGATTATTTTTACCGGCGGCATTGCGCATAGTCCGGTAGTAACGGGAGCCATCTCGGAGCTTGTCGACTGGATCGCGCCTGTAACAGTCTGTCCCGGCGAGGAGGAACTGGAGGCGCTGGCCCTCGGCGTACTGCGTGTGCTGACCGGCGAGGAAGAGGCGAAAGAGTATTGATCTGTACGGATCATTGATTTTTGTAATAATAATCGAACATTGACTGAAGTTGGTCGCTGCACGGGACGCCGAGCTCCTCCGCTACGTGGAGTTTCATCCTGTCGGCGACTAACTGTGCTTTTGCAGGAGAACCCGCGTCCAGCAGCATTTCGATTTCTTCATAATAAATATCCTCGTCATAAGGATCAATCTTTAACGCCTGATCGTAATAGTTAAGAGACAGATTATGGTCGCCCTGTTCCGCATAGATACGCGCGAGAGTGACGGCCACATCCTTCTGATAGGCCGACAGCCTGTCGCGTTCGCTTTCAAGAATCGTTTCATAAGGGTAGTCCTGCATAAACGGTTCACTGTAGAGAACAGACAGATCATGCCACTTGAAGAAGTCCTGTGAATCACTTCTCTTCAGCTGCATGTACGCAGTTTCGAAACTCTCTGCGTCAATACTGACGAGATCCGGATTCAGACTGTATCGGTCTTTTTCCCGGATGACACAGCTGGTATCATCGCTCTGCAGTCCCGGAACTGGAGAGGAGAATATCCGCCGCGCCTGCCGCAACGGAATCAACAAAGTGAATATCTGCAACGATTTGCTCAAAGCAGCATATACAAAGGTCAGAGAAACAGAACTGGTCGGAAACCAGGTGTACGATTTCTGGCCGCTGATCGCGGAGACACTGCGCAGCTATGTCAAGGAGCAGATTGATATCACCGGCAGCGGAGGAAAAGCCTGGGAGGTAACAGGACCGGGACTTCCGCGCGGTGAGGTTACGATGAGAGAGTAACGTCTCAAACCATAAGAAGCAGCGATTCGTCCATAAAATATATGGGATAATTGCGACAAAGATGATATAATTACAAAAACTCAACGGGGCGACAGGACATGTGATCGCCCTATTGTTATTTGGAGAAGATTATGAAATCAACAAAAATTGTATGTACACTTGGTCCGGCCAGCTCGGACGCACAGGTGATGAAAGAGATGCTGCAGGCGGGGATGAATGTAGCGAGAGTAAACTGCTCCCACGGTTCCCACGAGGAGCATCTGGGGAAGATCGAAACTTTCAGGACGGTCTGCAGTGAATTGGGTATTCCCGCGGCAGTTCTGCTGGATACGAAAGGACCGGAGATCCGGCTGGGGACATTTGCCGACGGCAAGGTGCTTTTGCAAAAGGGCCAGCAGTTCATAATGTACGGGTCCATTGAGGTTCCGGGCAGCGCGGAAGGAGTCGGCATTTCCTGCAGCGCTTTGGCGGCGGAGGTTCAGGAAGGAACCAAGATCCTGGTCGATGACGGCAGGATCCGCATGAAAGTCAAAGAAGTCCGCGGCGGAGATATCGTATGCGAGGTTCTGGACGAGGGATATGTTAGCACGAAGAAGGGCGTAAATGTTCCGGATGTCCACCTGCCGATGGCGTATCTGTCGGAGCAGGACAAGGCGGATCTTCTGTTCGGAATCCGTAATGATGTTGACTTCATCGCGGCCTCATTCGTGCGGAATGTTGATGACGTCAGGGATGTTAGAACTTTTTTGGATGAAAACGGCGGTAGCGGCATCAGCATTATTTCCAAAATCGAGAATCCGGAAGGAATCCGGGAATTTGAAAAGATCCTGGAAGCATCGGACGGTATCATGATCGCCAGAGGCGACATGGGTGTTGAGGTCGACTACGCGACGCTGCCGGGTATCCAGAAGAAGTTTATCCGCAAGTGCAGACAGAAGGGCAAGCCGGTCATCACCGCAACCCAGATGCTGGAGTCCATGGTCAGCGAACCGATGCCGACCCGTGCGGAGATCACGGACGTGGCGAATGCGGTCTATGATGGAACGTCCGCAGTCATGCTTTCCGGTGAAAGTGCTGCAGGCAAGTATCCGGCACAGTCTGTTGCGGTCATGACCAGAATTCTGGAGCAGGCTGAAAAAGATATGCAGGGCTATCCGGAGTACAATCCGGAAGAAGCGGACGTATCAACGGCAATCGGACACGCCGCCTGTCAGGCGGCAGCGGATACCGACGCAAAGGCGCTGATTGCGATTACATGCTCCGGCTATACTGCGAGGATGATATCCCGCTTCTATCCGAAGCAGCCGATCGTCGCCGCGACGCCTGAGCCGCGCACAGCCAGACAGTTGGCACTCATACGCGGGGCGTATCCGATTATGACCAAGTCAGAAACAGACTTTGATCAGCTGACCGGAGCTGCTGTTGCCGGCGCAAAGGAGATGGGCTTCGTGTCCGACGGAGACAGAATCATCATCACAGCGGGCCTGCCTCTGAACACCCCGGGCAATACAAACCTCATCAAAGTAGAGACCGTGTAAGGCGGCGAGCATAGCGCACAAACTGTTGTACGGTTTCCGTCAGTTGTATTATAATAGCACTGCAATTTAGTTTGAGGGGAGAACCTGATTGATGACACTTAAAGAAGAACTCAACATTACAATCATCGGCGGAGGCTATGTTGGATTATCATTGGCGTGCATGCTGTCGTCCAATAATGCCGTTAAGGTTTTGGACATCGATGCCGCTAAGGTGGATATGATCAATCGCCACATCTCGCCGTTAGCAGAAAAAGGCATCCGTGACTGGTTCCGGACGGACGCTGCCCTTCGCCTGTTGGCAACGACAGATCAGGACGAAGCGTTTGCGGATGCGGATATTGTGTTCATCGCGGTTCCTACGGATTTTGATGAGAGCCGGAGTGCTTTTGATACAACGCATGTTGAAAAAACGATTGAGAATCTCATTGAGTACAATGACAGGATGCCGGAAAAGCCGGACCCGATCATTGTGATCAAATCCACGATTCCAATCGGATTCACAGCCGGGATGCGCTCCAAAACGGGCTGCAGAAGGCTTCTGTTCGCACCTGAATTTCTCAGAGAGGGCAAGGCGCTGGAGGACAGTCTGTCCCCGAGCCGGATCATTATAGGCGCGGATAAGGATGATCCCGATCAGATGCAGGATGCGCAGAAGGTTCTTCAGGTGATCAAACGGTGCTGTGTGAGCAGCGATTGCCCGACATTGATCGTCAACAGTTCTGATGCGGAAGCGATCAAGCTCTTTTCGAACACTTATCTTGCTTTGAGAGTTGCCTTCTTCAATGAGCTGGACAGTCTCGCGGAATCTGCCGGGCTGAATGCGCGCGATATTATCGACGGCATGGGAACGGATCCGCGCATCGGCTATTACTACAACAATCCGAGCTTCGGCTATGGGGGATACTGCCTGCCGAAGGATACGCGGCAGCTGCATTCGCACTATGCTGATGTGCCCGAGAAACTATTTACAGCTGTCGTTGAAAGCAATGACACGAGGCTGGACTTTATCGCTGATCAGATTCTGCGGAAAGCAGAGCAGCTTCGGGAACAAAGCGCCGCTCCCGAAGAATTCAGAATCGGCATCTACAGGCTGAACATGAAGAGCGGAAGTGACAACTTCCGTCAGAGTGCGACGACGGAAGTCGTGAAGCGGCTCGCATGCAAAGGCTATACGATCGAAGTGTATGAGCCTTTGCTCGGAGATGGTTTTGAGGGAGACCTGCCGGGCTGCACTATTCAGAAAGATCTCGACCAGCTGAAGAGCAGCTGCGGCATCATCGTCGCGAACAGATTTGAGCCATGTCTGGAAGACGTCAAAGACAAGCTGTACACCCGGGATCTGTTCCACAACAATTGATTAAAATAGGTGTTGGACGAGCGCTGAGGGATCAGCGCTCTTTTTTTGTGCCGCGCCGCTGTCCTGGCAGGATGCCGTTCCGCTGCCCCCAATTTATGGAAATAATTAACAATACTGTATTGAAATGGTATTTCTGGTGTGGTATTGTATGTTTATTCCGATAAAATCAGCCTGATTTTGGGTGGATTTGCAGACTGAACACCCGGAGGTGGGTACGAAAATGGAATTTCATGGGGAACAGTACCCCATGGATAGCCAGAATCGTGCCCCATAAAACAGACGAGGGGTAGAGAAATATGGGTAACGATTTCGAAATTCTATGGGGAATAGTACCCCATGGATTTACCGAATCGTAACCCAAATAAGAAAAACGGCGATTTCAGGGAGGTGTTGGGATTAGGATGAATGAGTTTAAGGAAGCGATGAAACGCGAGCAGAAGCGAATTCTGAGGCTCGCTGATTTGACGGCCGGTTCAGAGACATCAGAACGGCCGGGCGTGTTGCTTTTGGATAAGCGCGGAAACAGGATATACTGCTATAAAAGAGAAGAAGGCGGCGCGAAGAAGTATCTTGGGGCAGCCGATTCGGAGGCGGCCAGGCAATTTCTGCAGCAGCGGTATCTGATAGAGAAGCGAAACAGGCTGATGACGGATCAGAAACTGATTGAAGCAACCCTGCAGAAGTATCAGGATTACAGCTATGATGCAATCATGTCAGCACTGCCGGCCTCATATAGGGCGATTGCGGACGAGGATTTCAACAACAGAAGGTATGAGGAAATCAAGCAGTGGGCGAACGCGGAGTATGCGGTAAATGAAGCGCCATTTCCGGACGCGGAAATCTATGCGCAGGACGGAAGAAGGATGCGCTCCAAAGGAGAATGCCTTCATGCGAACACCCTGATAGGGCTTGGAATCCCATTTCGAAATGACTGCCTGATAACATGCACGGATCAGTACGGAAATACGAAAGTGCTCAGCCCTGATTTTGTGATTCAGTGCTTCGATTATTCGCTGGTGATGATTGAACATCTTGGAAGATTATTTGATAAGGGATATGCACTGAAGTTTGGTGAGAAGTGCTATTGGTATCTGCAGGAAGGGTTTGTCCCAGGCAAGAATTTTTTCATCACCAGCGATGATATCAACGGCGGCACAGACAGCCGGATGATCATGGAGGTTGCTTTGCAGGTGGAGCGGTTGTTTTATGGAGAATGATTCCTGCAAAATCAAACCCCGCGGGTGACGTGTTTGTGGTATGATAGTCCAGGACGAAGAAGATAGTGTTACTAGGGGGGTTTGAGAAATGAATGAAGAACTGAGGAAACTTACCAAATAACAGCTCATCGAACTGGCGGAGATCTACTCGAAGGACTGGCTCGCCTGCGACGGGCTTTGGTTCCAGGCTGTCGAGAAGCGGCAGGGGATGGACGGTGCCATGGACTGCGACAAGGAAATCTGGCGGTCCTTTACAGTGATTGAAGCGAAGCGCATCAAAGAATTCCTGGGGTTGCCGGACAGAGCCGGACTCGAAGGACTGGAAAAAGCCATGCGGCTGCGGCTTTACGCCAATCTGAATGACGAAGAGTACATTCAGGACGGCAACAGGATGGTCTACCGCACCCTCAACTGCAGGGTGCAGCGCGCGCGGAGCCGCAAAGGCATGGAGTGGCATCCGTGCAAAGCCATCGGCGAGATAGAGTATGCTGATTTTGCGAAGGTAATCGACGACAGAATCACCTGCAGCTGCATCAGCTGTTACCCGGATATCACTGAAAGCGAGCGCGAGGGCTGCTGCGCCTGGGAGTTTACAATACTATGAAGAAACTGTTTATTATAATCATCTTAATCATTCTGGCCGCCTACGTGTATGTCAAAGGATTCCCGGATTTCATCGTGAATCTGGTCAATGACCACAAGGCGAGCACAACAGAAGAATACACGGACGACGCGGACGAAGACGGCTCGGATACGGAAAGCGGAGGCAATAGCCTGCTGCCGGGCAGTCTGTCTTCAACATCGGATATCAACCTGCGCAATACCGACGGGGCGGGCGTGCAGTACGCCTTTGACTACAAAGGCGAAGAGTTCCATGCCCAGTACCTGTACGATTGCTGGACGATTTACGACTCATACAAAATCACCAACAACTCAGATATGAAGATCATCTGTCAGGCACTGATCGATGTCCATCCCGTGCATGGCCGCGACATGACTTCATACCGTACGGCGGACGACATGGCCTACGAATGGGAGCAGCACAACCTGGCGTACAAATATCTGCCGGACGACAGCCCGTGGCGGGAGAGCGCAGGCAATGTTGACCTGGACCCTTACGATCAGGGCAGGTCCTTCAAGGAGATCTATGAAGACCGGACGGGAAAGGAACTCGACCTGAAGGAAGAAGTCAAAGAGAGCATCCAGGACGGGACGCTCTTCGAAAAGCTGGAGAACTTTTTTAACTGATTATGAGGCTTTTTCTCGCCATACAACTGAACAGTCGAATGAAGGATGAACTCACAGGCCTGCAGCAGCAGATGCAAAGGCAGGGCGTCCGGGGCAATTTCACCCGGCGTGAGAATCTGCACCTGACGCTGGCTTTTATCGGGGAGTACCCCGACCCATATGATGTGAAGGACATCCTGGAAACGATCGACTTCGAGCCGTTTGAGATCAGCCTGGACGGCATCGGCTCATTCGGCAGACCGAGCGGAGAAAGACCCCTCGGCAGCCTGTTGTGGGCAGGCCTTTCGGGCAGCGAGGAATTGAAGACCCTGGCGAAGCGCCTGCGCAGAGCGCTGGCGGAGGCGGGCATCCCGTATGACCGGAAGAAGTTCTCGCCGCACATCACTTTGGTCCGTAAGCCGACTATCAGAAGCGGTGCTGAGGCTGGCGCGAAAACCGGATCGGAACAGACCCCGCTCCCTGCGGAGCTTTTTGACAGACTGCCGAGCGCATCCATGACCGTGGATCACATCTCACTGATGCGCTCCGACCGGGGAAAACACGGGATGATTTACACAGAACTATAGGAGACAGCATGATGAACTACGCAGAAGAATCCCTGAAACTTCATGAAGAATGGAACGGCAAGCTGGAGGTCATATCCACGGTGCCGGTCAAAGATGAAGAAGACCTGTCGCTGGCGTACACGCCCGGCGTGGCGCAGCCCTGTCTGGAGATCAGGGATGACCTGAGCAAAAGTTATGATCTGACCCGGAGATGGAACCTTTGCGCTGTTGTGACGGACGGAACCGCCGTGCTGGGTCTGGGGGACATCGGACCGGAAGCGGGAATGCCGGTCATGGAAGGCAAGTGCGTTCTCTTCAAGTCTTTCGGCGATGTGGACGCGTTCCCTTTGTGCATCAAGTCAAAGGACGTCGACGATATCGTCAACACGGTCTATCTGGTGTCG
>CACYBO010000053.1 GCA_902772685.1 uncultured Eubacteriales bacterium
AAGGTCTTCACCGCCTGCATGGATATCCAGCGTGTCACCCAGATACTTCTTTGACATGGTCGAGCACTCGATGTGCCATCCCGGGCGCCCCATTCCCCAAGGGGAGTCCCATGCGATCTCATCATCCGCCTTGCGCGCCTTCCAGAGAGCGAAGTCAAGCGGATCTTCTTTTTTCTCGTCATCCGCGGAGCTCGTTCTCTCACTTGCGCCGAGGCGCAGCTCGTCGACATTCTTGCCGGACAGTTTGCCGTAACCGTCGAACATTCTCGTTCTGTAATATACGTCGCCGTCCACTTCGTATGCGTAGCCTTTGTCGATAAGGTCTGCGACGAATTTGATGATGTCGTCCATCGTCTCCGTGACCTTCGGATGCACGGTAGCCTTCCTGACATTGAGAGCCGCCGCGTCCTTGTAGTATTCTTCAATGTACTTTTCGGAAATCTCGCCGGCGCTCACGCCTTCTTCCTTGGCGCGGTTGATGATCTTGTCATCTACATCCGTGAAGTTCTGGACGAATTTGACTTTGTAGCCTCTGTATTCCAGATACTTTCTCATTGTGTCGAATACGACGAACGGTCTGGCGTTTCCTATATGAAAGAAGTTGTACACAGTAGGTCCGCATACGTACATCTTGACTTTGCCTTCCTCCTGTGGAACAAACTCTTCTTTTCTTCTTGTTAATGTGTTGTAGATCTTCATTTGAATCCTCCTGACTTTATTCTGTTTTATCTGTTCTATCCCTTATTGATTTGTTCTCTTTCGTTGGCTGTTTTATCCGCGTCCGCTAAATTTTTCCCGTGGAAATCCGAACCCCTGGTGATATGCAGATGATATTTTTCCGCCATCTCCACAAACCGCATGGACTGTTCGAAATTCTGATCGGGGTGAAAACACTCGAGACCTTTCAGTCCCTGCTGTTTCAGCCTTCTGACGATTTTGTCCATGTTGCTGTAAAAGGTTTCGCTTCCGGGACGTCCTATACCGCGCGCCTGAATCGGGTGTGCCAGCACAGGAGTTCCTCCCGCCTCGGTGATGACCTTGATCGCTTCCTTCGCGAGCGGTTTGACTTTTTTTATAGCGCGGCATTTCGCGCTGCCCAGGATCTCCTTACTGTAGGCCTGCCGCTCTTCTTTAATGCAACCCTTTCGTACAAGCGCTCTGGCGATGAGAGGCTTCCCGATGAAATCGTTCTTGCCGGCCTCTATATCCTCACTCGAAATATCGTATCCCATTTCATTGAGCGCCTGGAACAACTGCCGGTTGCGTTCCCTTCGCCGTTCAATCATGGTTTCCAGAAACGCTTTCAGTTCTTCGTTCTCTATATCTATATTATATCCAAGCATATGAAGACCTGTTCCCTCTTCCGTGACCACGGCGATCTCGATCCCGGGAACTAATCTTATGCCCACCGCCTCTGCAGCGATAGCGGCTTCCGCAATTCCGTCTGTATTATCATGATCCGTGATAGCGATAATATCGTAGTCAAGTTCCTTCGCCTGCTTGACAATCTGTGTCGGAGTCGCTTCACCGTCCGATGCTGTTGTATGGATGTGAAAATCTACCTTATAATCGTCCATTGCTCTATCTGAAAGTAATCACGCCGTCATCAATTCTGTCAATCACAGCCAGTGACTCAACCCGGTATCCCATCTCGCGGAGTCTGTCGGAGCCTCCCTGGAAGCCCTTTTCAATGACCGCACCGATGCCGACAGTTTCCGCTCCCGCTTCCTTAACGATCTGTGCCAGTGCAGCTGAAGCTTCGCCGCTGGCCATGAAGTCGTCGAGAATCAGGATTTTTTCACCTTCATTTATGAATTTCTCCGCGACCTTGAGCTTCGATACCGTACCCTTGGTAAATGATTTTGCTTCGGCTTCATAGAAGCCTTCGTTCATCGTACTCGGCGCTGCTTTTTTCGCAAAAACAACAGGCGGATAACCGAACAGCGGTGCGCTTGCACATGCTATCGCTATGCCGCTTGCTTCAACGGTAAGTATTTTATCCACATGAATATCGCTGAATCTTTTTTTGAACTCCGCGCCTATTTCCTCGAGAAATCTGACATCCAGCTGGTGATTCAGGAAGCCATCCACTTTCACGATTTCTGTTCCGATTGCCTTGCCTTCTGTCAGTATTTTTTTCTTCAATGCTTCCATTGCTGTCTCCTCCAGTGGATTAATAAAGTACGCGACACAACTGCGCCGCGTACTCACCGTCTATTTTTCTGTCGTTTGTATTTTACTGTTCATCTTTGAAAAGTGCTTCAAGGCTGTCGAACGAGATTTCTTCCGGCACGGCTTCTGCCACAGCTTCCGCGGCTTCTCCGACATTCTCTGCATTATCTTCAATCAGATCATCAAATGAAATCTCATCCAGCATAGCGTCTACAGTTTCGCCGGCGTCGTCTGCCTTGACATCGAGATCCTCTGTGATTCCGCCAACATCTGATAATGAATCCATGCTCGCCAGAAGTTCTTCGACTGTCGCTTCATGTTCCCCAATTTCTGCTGCCGCTTCATCTGCCGCTGCTGTCGAAATTTCTGCCTCGTCTCCCAATGCTTCTTCGATTGCCGCAACAGCATCCTTTTCTTCAGGTATATCTGCGAACAAGCTGTCCTGGAAGAATGAATCCGCAAACAGGTCTCCTGCCTGTGCCGGTTCCTCTGCCGCTGGTTCTTCAACCGAATCTACAGAAACTTCTTCAAAGGAAATCTCTTCAGCTGCAGCCTCTGCCTCTGCCGGTTCTTCAGCCGGCTCTTCGGCAGGTTCTTCAACCGGTTCCTCTTCTGCAGGTTCCTCTGCTGGCTCTTCCTCCGCTTCATCCGCTGGTTCTTCTGCAACGATTCCTGCAGCAGGTTCTACGAACTCTTCTACTTCTACATCGGCTGTTGGAACCTCTACAGCTGTTTCGTCTTCCTCAACATCCCAGTCTACGGAAGGAGATATTTCTTCAGTCTGTGCCTTGAGGCTGTCCAGTCTGGCTGATGTTCTGAGAATATTGGTTCTGATCTCGGCAAATTCATCTTCCATTGCCATGATCTGCTGCCTGTATTTATTCTTTGTGGCCTCGAGTTTCTCCTTCTCAGCCTCCATTTCGACTTTCATCGCAGCCTTTTCAGCTTCAGCAACTTCCTTGCTTGCCTTCAGCTCTTCAAGAACGGATTCTCTCTCCTTCTCGCTGTCGATGCGGAACTGTTCCATCTGCTCTTCCTGAGCCTGGATTTTTTCTTTTCCGTTTTTAAGAATCTCATCAACCTCTGTCTTTGCCTGATTGATGATTTCATTACTGCTCTTCTTGGCTTCGAGGATCAGGCTGACGTACAACTCGTTGTTCTCGTCATACTTCTGATATTTTTTGGTAAGTTCTGAAATCTCTGCTTCATAGTTGTTTTCGAGCTCACCGATGTGATCCTCATAAAGGTTACACAGTTCCTGAATGCAGCCATAAACATCGTCTTTATCAAACCCTCCATCAGAGTCCTTTTTGATGTTCATTCCCTTGAGCAGACCGATAACTGTTTCACGCCTTTTGTCTTTTAAAGCACTCTTATCCATATGTTTTTTCCTCTGTTTATACTACTATAATTACAAATAAACATATTTTTATACGCTATTATAACATTTATGTAAGGATTTGTCTTGTAAAATTTGCTTTTTTTGTTTTCATTTGTTATCATGTCTGCGAGTCTTTTTTATTATGTGCAGAATACTGAATACCCGATTAAAAGGGAGAATATATGGAATCGATAAAATTCAATGACAAAGGCCACCGCGTTGAGTTTTCCAAGCGTACGCTGACAATCGACAACAAAGAATATTCATATACAGGAATCAGCCAAATCAAGCACATTGCCGCCTACAATGCATATCTATTCAGGTATAAAGGCGAGTGGGTGAAGCTTTTTTATGAGGAACCTCACGGTGAAGTAATCGCTGCTCTGTTCAAGAGGATCAATACGATGAACGCCCGCCGCGCCGCACAGGCCCGCGCGACACAGTCCATCGACACATCCGCCATTGCTGCTGCTCTCGCTGCAGCGGACGGGCAGCCAGCTGAACAGGAAGCTCCTGCTAAAGCGGAAGAACCTGTTGTTGAAACTCCGGCTGTAACGGTTGAACCTGAGACACCGGCCGTCACAGTTGAGCCGAAGGTTGAGGAGCCGGCAACTGCTGAACCTGAAACACCGGCGGTAACTGTTGAGCCTGAGGTTAAGGAGCCGGCGACGGTTGAACCTGAAACACCGGCGGTAACGGTTGAGCCTGAAGTGAAGGAGCCGGCTGAGGAAGAACCTGCGGCTAAGGCGGAGGACAATTCCGAAGCGGTTCTTGCGGAAGTTCAGGAAGCAGCAGTTAAAAAGGCCAAATTCAAAAAAGCCATCACAATTTTCGCTATTATTATTGCAATATTTGTTATTGCAGGTATAATATACTTCTTCACGATGGGTCCTACCAATGACGCATCACAAAGTCCTGAAACTGATGAAACCCATCAGTACAACGACATTGATGAGCTCATTGAAGAAATGCAGGAATAATCGTGAAGCGCAGGTAACCAAACCTGCATGCGAGCCACTGTAGCTCATCCGGCAGAGCAGCGCATTCGTAACGCGCAGGTGGCCGGTTCGATCCCGGCCAGTGGCTCCACCTGGGGCATTGGCGCAGCTGGGAGCGCGCATGACTGGCAGTCATGAGGTCAGGGGTTCGAGCCCCCTATGCTCCACCAAGATAAACGTTGAAATTTCAATGGTTTCAGCGTTTTTTCTTTTTTGCAAAAAATTAACCCCCACACAAAAACCCCCGAAAATGTGGGGGTAAAGGTGTTGAATTGCTCTGCGAGTTCAGGATTCTTTGATTTCTTTATAGCTATACAGCGGGAAGAAAATGGCGTATAGTATAACTCGACCTGCGTCTGAAAAATGCTATTCCAATCATCTTCGCCGGTGTCGTAGCTGCCGGAATCGTCGTATTTCTCATCACATTCGGCGTCGTTACGGTAGCGTAATCGCTGTGAGAACGCAACGTCCCGCAGGTTTTGATCATTAGCCGTTCAAAATCTGCGGGTTTTCTGTAATATGATAATCACGCAAAAG
>CACYBO010000054.1 GCA_902772685.1 uncultured Eubacteriales bacterium
AGGAAAAGCTCTGAAAGACGCTGTAAAATAATTGGCTGACATAAGATGCGGTACGCCTTGCGGCGCACCGCATTTTTCGTATTGGAGAGGATAAAGATGCTGAACTTTCAAGCACTTATGATGTTTAATCAGGCAAAAGCAAAATTCATGGAGAACCATCCCCAGGTTCAGACATTTCTTGATAACGTAAGCGGCCGCGAACCCGAGGTGGGGCAGGAAGTCGCGATTGCTGTGAGATATCCGGACGGAGCAGAGTATAAAGCCGGAGTCAGAATCACAGAAAGCGATCTGGAACTGCTGAACACACTTAGGGAACTTATCCGCCGACAGTAGAGGAGGAAGGAAAAACGATGAAATTTACAGATCTGTTCAGAGAAAAAGCAGATAAGGCAAAGAATTCCGCGGCATCTGCGCTGGAAGCATCACCGGCAAGAGAAAAGGCAGCTGAGGTCAGGGAAAAGGCTGCTGAGGTCAAGGACAGAGCGACAGAGGTAAAAGACAGAGTTGCGCCGGCAATCAAGGAAATTACTGCCGAAGCAGGAAATCTGGCGAAGGAAGCCGAGTCAGAATTGAAGTATCTGGCTGACCGCGGCAAGCGCGGCGGCGTAGGCGCCCTGATTAAGAAGCCGGATGAAAATGACATTCTGGCCATGAGCAGGAAGGCGAGAAGAAAAGCCAACAAGCTCGAGAAGAAGGCGGCGAAACTTGAGAAGAAGCTCAGAAAAATCGAGAAAAAACAGGTTAAGCAGCTGAAGAAACTGGAAAAAGAACAACAGCGGTAATGCAGAGGCAATCAAATCAATGGATGCGGAACTGGTTAAGAGAAGATTAAAGAAGAGAATCACAGAGACTGTTCAGGAGTTTCAGGAGAGAGAGGACATCACATGCAGATTCGGAGAACCCGAACTGGCTTATGTCAGCGTTGACGATGTCCGGTTTGACATGCTGTTTGCCAGAGGACTGAACGGCCATCCGAGAGAGATATACCGTCCGGGGAGAACGATCATACTGTATTATCTTCCGCTGGCAGAGGATATCGTAAGGGCAAACGAGCAGAGCGAAGAGCCGACAGAAGAATGGGTGAAGGCTTATTTCGAATCTCTGTGGCTTGCCATGTACGTGAACCAGACCATCCGGGAAGTCATGGTCGGGCAGGGAAGGCTCATTTCAAACCTGAACAACATGGTCGAATGGGATGATGAGAAGTGCCGGGAAGAATGGTCCCACAAATACGCCGCAGCCATCGCAGGCCTCGGGGAAATGGGCCCGGCGGGGTCGTTCCACAGAAACGGGCAATACGGCGGCCGAGTCGGAGGCATGATTACAGATGGAATGTATGCGGACAGACCGGATGCAATTGAAGGAGAGGAACTGCAGGAAGCTCTGGCAAAACTCCTGAATCCTTGTCTTTTCGATGGACCTTGCAGTGAAGAGATGATAAACGTGTGTCCCGGCGGGGCGATTACGGCGGAAGGCATAGACAAAGCGAAGTGCCGCGATTACTGCAAAAAGTACAACGAGAAAACACCGGCACCGGAAGTCTGCGGCAAATGCTTCAGATTCAGAGTATAGGACTTATGAGCAGAACAGCGCTTGAAGAAATCATTAAAACAATAAAGCCTGCTGACAAGCAGGCTATTATAAAGGCAAAAGCAAGGCAGGCCTCTCTGGCAAAGCCGCCCGGTTCTCTCGGCGGCCTTGAAGACATGGCGGTGAGAATCGCCGGCATGACCGGGAAGGTGAAAAACCGGATCAGCAAAGGCTGCGTAGTTGTTTTCTGCGCGGACAACGGCGTGGTGCAGGAGGGTGTTGCCTCAGCTCCGCAGTCCGTGACAAGGGCGCAGACGATAAACTTCACCAGGCGCCTCACCGGCGTCGGTGCGCTTGCCAGAAGTTACGGCAGTGAGCTCCTTATTGTCGATGTAGGCGTAAAAGATCAGATTCCGGAAAACCTTTACACGGAAGAGCCTCTGAAAGATACACATAAGATCGTGAACAGAAGACTCAGACCGGAAGGACAGACCGGCAATATCGCAGAAGGACCCGCCATGAGCAGGGTCGAGGTCATTCGTGCGATGGAAACAGGAATCGAAATGGCCTGCGCCGTAAACAGAGAAGGCTTCAGCATTATCGGCATTGGTGAAATGGGGATTGGAAACACCACCACCAGCGCGGCCATCATCTCTGCCATTTCGGGGAAACCATCAGACGATACCGTGGGCAGAGGCGGAGGCGTAAACGATGAAGGCTTTGCCAGAAAAAAAGAAATTGTTGACAGTGTTTCGGCCGGATTCCGGGAAACAGGAGGAATCCTGAACCGCCCTGAAGCGGAACGGATGGATCTGATGATCGAAGCACTTTCGAGAATGGGAGGTTTCGATATCTGTGCAATGACCGGAGCGTATCTTGGCGCGGCCGCCTGCAGGATGCCTGCTGTTATCGACGGATATATCTCCGCAGCGGCAGCTATGACGGCATATGTGATCGCACCGGCGGCAGCGGATTATATGATCGCCTCACATAAGTCTTTTGAAAAGGGCTATATGCTGGCGATGGATGCACTGGGACTGCAGCCGTTTCTTTCACTGGATATGAGACTGGGAGAAGGGAGCGGCTGTCCGATTGCGTTCAGCATCATAAGAGGCGCCTGCGATATTATGACAAACATGGGTACGTTTGAAGAGGCGGAAATAAACGACGACTACCTTGAAGAAATAAGAAACGAAGAAAAGTATCAGAGATGAAGTACGTCAGAGGATTTTTAATGGCATGGGGAATGTTCTGCTGGATACCATGCCCTTATAAAGAATGGAGAATGGAGGACCGCAGAGCACAGATTGCGATGTTTCCGCTCGTCGGTGCGCTGATGGGCGCGGTCGTCTGCGTCTGCTGGTGGCTGCTCAGCCTCATAGGCTGCAGCGGATTCCTTTGCGGCGCGTTGCTCACGGGCGTCTATTTTCTTCTGACCGGATTCATCCATCTGGACGGATTTATGGACTGCTGCGATGCCATTATGCCAAGGCATCCGCAGATGGAGGAGAGGCAGCGGATACTGAAGGACCCTCATTCGGGTGCGTTTGCAGTAATCTGTCTTTGCATTATGCTGATTGTGTTTACCGCGTCCATGACGGAAATCGCGGAGAGTTTCAGCCTAAAAAGCAGCAGTCTGCTGGTCGTGATATTCACTGCGTCCAGAACTGTGAGCGCCATAGAGGTCACGCTCAGAAAACCGATGGGTACAAGCCAGTACAGCCAGCTTTCTGAACCGGGAAGAGTGCGCGATGTGATTCCATCGATCGTCATACTCGCGGTGGTTCTGTGCGTGTGTGAACTCATCGTCTCAGGAATGAACTGGTGGGCGGTCATCGGCGAACTGTACAGCAATATAATCGTCCTTACTGTTATGGTTGCGGCTTTTATCACATGCAGCATAGACTGCAAAAAGCTCGGAGGGATGAACGGCGATATCTCGGGTCATATGATCACCATTTCGGAACTGTTCGGAGTGATTGTTATGGCTCTTATCATATAGGACAGCAGGAGAAGAGATGAACGTACTGATAAGCGGCGGATGTAAAAACGGCAAATCCCTTTATGCCCAGCAGATTGCGTCGGACCTCGCGGCCTGCGGGCCGCTTTATTATATCGCGACCATGATCCCGGTGGACGAAGAGGACAACGAGCGGATCGCGAGGCACCTCCGGGAGAGAGAAGGCTGGGGCTTCGAGACAATCGAACAGGGAAGGAGCATTGCGGAACTGATCGGCCGTGAGGATGTCGACCTCAGGGGGAGTTTTCTCCTCGACAGCGTGACGGCGGTCCTTCAGAATGAGATGTTTCCTGTTGTGATGAAAGAGGGAAAACCGGTATTTCCGGGCGAGGATAAAAAAGCGCCGGAGAGAGTGAAAGCGGAACTTGCTGCCTTTGCAGACGCGGTCAGACAGGCGGGCGGATCCGTTGTATTCGTATCGGATGGAATCTACGGTGACAGCTGCGGCTACAGTTCTTCGACAGAGGACTACAGACGCGCGCTGGCCGGCGTGGACAGAGCTCTGGCCGAAGTGTGCGACAGAGTAACAGAGGTCACTTACGGAATTACAGAGGAGTGGAAATGATACTTGTGTTTGGAGGGGCGTATCAGGGAAAGACCGAGTACGCGCTAAAAGAGTTTGATGCAAAATCAATCAGCGATGTATCCGATGGAGGAGAACCGGACTTCACAAAAGATATCGTCAAAGGCATTGAAGGCTTTGTGTCGAGATGCGTCAGGGCAGGAGAGAATCCATCAGAATACTTTGCTGCCCGCAGGGACGAGTGGGAAAGCTGCGTCCTCGTTGTGACGGACATTTCCCAAGGCGTGGTCCCGATGGACAAGGAACTCCGGGCAGTGAGAGAAGCAAACGGCAGACTGACGATTTATCTTGCGAAAGAAGCGGAACAGGTGCACAGAGTATTCTGCGGTATAGGAAAGAGGATAAAATGAAATCAAAGATAGTACTGATCAGGCACGGCATCACAGTGGGAAATGAAAAGCATATGTACTATGGCAGTACGGACGTATCCCTTTCCGAAAGAGGAATGCGGCTTTTGCAAAAGCAGAGAGACGAGGGGATTTATCCGATGTCGGAGGACGCACAGTTCTTTACGACCGGAATGCTCCGGACAGAGCAGACGCTTGAGATTATCTACGGGGAAAGAGAGCATGAGATCATCGAGGATCTGAGGGAACTCGACTTCGGTGAGTTCGAGATGAGGACTTACGAGGAACTGAACAGCGTTCCCGCGTACCAGCGATGGATCACAGCAGAAGACAAGGAGACAGCGCCGCCGGGCGGGGAAAGCATAAACAGTTTTGCGAAGAGGATCCGGAGGGGCTTTGACGA
>CACYBO010000055.1 GCA_902772685.1 uncultured Eubacteriales bacterium
CCTGTATGATCCTCACCCGCCGCGCGCGCTTCTGCTTATCCAGTTCCGCTGCCCGCGCATGCATTGCGTTGATTCGTTCTTCGTTTGTCCGCATTTGTAATTCCTTTCTTCGCCAGTTATAGACACATCTGTATTGTACTATGACGCCGGTATATTCTCAAACAAAAAAGACCGCAAAGGGCCTTCACATCTTATACAACTGCCACTCGCAGCTGGAGCAGTAATACTTCAGTTCGAACCGTCTCTCCCTCCCATTGATCGTGCTCTGGCAAAGATAGAGAATATTCTCCGCTCCGCACACCTTGGTCTTCTGCGCATCGATGATCTGATCGACTTTGACCGTCACCAGCTCACCGCCCTCTTCGATCTTGAATTTATACGGCCTCGGAATCTTCGTGTTCGCCCGGAACACCACCATCGTATCAATCGGCTTCGCAAGCAGTTTCATCTCATTAATCCCTCCCCTTTGACTCCATTATACGAACATTTGTTCGCATTTGTCAAGAGAAAGACGCATCACCCCTCCCTCTTGAATGGGTGTGGGTTCTGCATTATAATCCTCGTATGACTAAGACAGCGATCAACAACCCCCATAACAACAACGAAGAGGAACGCGGCAGGACGAAACGCGGCAAGGTGAAACGCAGCAAGACCTTCAAGGTTCTGGTAACTCTGATCATCGCGCTCGGCGTGTTCGAACTTGTGGCGTTCGGCGCGATTGCCGTTTACCTTTCGGATTATGAACACGCGGACGCGGCGGCAGAGGCGGCGATGCAGTCGGGAAACGGCGTGCGGGTCAGCATGGCGGATGACTGGATCGAGTTCATCCCGGCTGACGAAACCCAATCCGCAGACCGGACCGGCGCGGAAGACACCGGTATCATCTTTTACCCGGGCGGCAAAGTGGAATACACGGCCTACGCGCCCCTCATGAGGGACTTCGCCGAAGAAGGATATTTCTGCGTAGTCAGTAAGATGCCGTTCAATCTGGCCATCCTCGACACGAACGCGGCGAAGGACATCCGGGAGGCTCACCCCGAGATTACCAACTGGCTTATCGGCGGGCACTCTTTGGGCGGCGTGATCGCTGCGAAATACGCCGCGATTTCTGATTTCGACGGGCTGTTCCTGCTCGCTGCATATTCCTCGACAGATATGTCAGACAAGAATATAAAAACAGCGTCCGTGTACGGTGACGCAGACACTGTTTTGAACACGGAAGAATACGAAGCAAGCAAAAGCAATCTGCCTGCTGATATGGCCGAGTGCGTGATTGCCGGCGGAAATCACTCCCAGTTTGGTTCCTACGGTCTGCAGGATGGCGACAGCAAAGCCTCCATCTCCGCTGAAGAACAGCGGAGCCGGACGGTCCGCTTCGTTCTGGACACGCTCGTTCCGGACGCTCACGTTCCGGATACCGCAGACTGATAAACCGGTTCTATTTCGTTTTCAGTTTCTTCAGATACTTGTACGCCTTGTCGAGTCCCACCTCGCCGGAGTGTTTGTCCGGTACGCTTCCGACAAAGTACGAGAAGCTCTGCGGTGCAGCTGCAGTTCCAACACTCTCCGCTTCATAGGCGACCTTGTTCTGCATGTCGAACACCTGCACATGGAGCGTCTGGGAATATGCTTTTGTGCCGCTTGTATAAACACCGGTCCGGCTGTACGTCGGATAGATATAGACGAACGTCTGGTAGTCCCCGATGGCGGCGGGAACTTTGATTCCCTCTTTTTCCGGTTCCAGAATCTTAACATCCCCTATACCTGAATATACCTTCTTTTCGCTCCAGTCCTCCATAGACGGATCCGCAGCGTAGATCAGCGACTTGCCGTTGAGCACGGCTTTGCCGTCTGCCTTTTTGTACTTTTCGCATGCATCGTAGACTTCGTCCACATCACTCTTCAGGAATCTGGCAAGAATCTCAGCGGCCGTTTCATCCGTGACATCCGGGGTCGCCACTTCGGTAACCGCCACCAGATTATCGGTGCCGGCCTTGCCCGGAGCGTTGATCTGCAGGTTCGGTTTGATGTACTGCATCGACTTTATGAAAGTCTGTCCGCCGTTCGTAAGCTCATATCCCGTATCCGGCAGGATGAGCATCGTCTTCAGATTGTCCAGATTCGCCAAATCTGTGATTCCATCATCGGATGAACTGAAGTAATCAAAGGACGCCAGTTCAGGCACCGGTTCCCCGGATTCGTCAGTCGCTTCCGTTGTCTCCGTCTCCGCTATATCCGTCCCATCCGTCGTACTGCTGTCGCCGTTCAGATAAGGATTGTCCTTTGTGACCGCGTCGAGCGGATCCTTCTCTTCTGTATCCGTATTTTGAATCGAGTACTCAGGTACGAACGAGAAGGTCTCGATGCCGCTCAGTTTGCTGATGCCGTTCAGATACAGGCTGGAATCCCCATACGCGACCTGTACATCTTTGAATTTGCTGAGCGCTTCCTGATCTTTTTCACCGTACTCCCAAAAGACTGAACAGTTCGAAGCGATATACAGCTTGTCAGTCTTATCCGCCAGCGCGAGCCAGTTGTGCGTAGTGTAATCGAGAATAGGATAATTCAGACCCAGTCTCTCCATAGAAGCGCAGGGCAGTTCCCCAAGCCTTTTGTCCAGATCTTTTTCGTAGTCATCACCCTTCGTTCCGGACAGATAGAATACCAGGGTTCCGATATCCTGTCCGTCGATTGCTTTGTTCAGCGCTTCAAAAATCGGATCCAGTTCCGCGCCGTTGTCGATGTCGATAAGCATTGTTTCAGTTGCTTCATCATACTGCACATTCCAGAGATTGTTCAGGTAGGATCCGTTTGCTTCATCTATCCCTTCTTCTCCTGCAGGTCCCTTTTCGGCCAGAGCGGAAAGTGAGTCATATGCCTTAGACAGCGGAGTGCCGCCGCAGCCGCAGAGAGCGAACAGAAGGACTCCCAGCATCAGAATGCCGATGATATATTTCTTCATGATACACCTCCTCTTCTTCACATGTATTGCTGCTTTTGCATTATTATACCCTATAAAAGAAAGAGTTTTCAGATTTCTTACCGAATTGTGTTAAAATAGTGCTATAAATCGATAAATCATGAAATCGGATATATATGAAAGGAGGCTGTATCATGGCCAACACAAAACTTTGGGACATCATTGATATACTCAAAGGTCCCGGTTACAAATGGGTAAATCTGACTCACGAACTGAGTCCGCAGACGCCGCACTGGTTTGGGTTCAAACCGCTTGAGGGCGAGCTCCTCTTTGACTATCTGGAGGGTACGCCGGACGACAAAATGGCTCCGATGCGCTGCCACCAGTGGAGCGTCGCCAGCCAGTACGGAACGCACGCAGACGTTCCGAGCCACTTCCATGCAGACGGACGCGACATGAGTGAAATCACCGAGAAAGAACTCGTATACCCTATGGTCGTCATAGATAAATCAAAGGAATGCGCAGAGAACCCTGACTTCGTTCTCACCATCGACGACATCAAAGAATGGGAAGCGGAACACGGAAAAATCCCGGCAGGTTCCTTCGTAGCGTTCCGTTCAGACTGGTATCTGAAGGATGACCTGGAGAACAAAGACGCAGACGGTCAGCCGCACTATCCCGGCTGGGATACGGAGACGATCAAGTGGCTCGTCGAAGAGCGGAACATCGGCTCCATCGGCCATGAGCCTGCTGACACAGACCCGGCGATCGTAACAACAAAAGAGGACGCCTATCCGTATCCTGCGGAGCAGTACATCCTGTCCGTCGACAGAATCCAGATCGAAGTTATGAGAAATCTGGATCAGCTCCCTCCGACAGGCGCGGTCATCTTCATCGCGTTCCCGAAGCTCAAGGACGGAACCGGATTCCCGACCAGAGTATATGCGATCTGCCCGGCAGAATAAGCAAAAGCAACAAACAGGAGGTTTCATTATGGCACTTGAATTTGACGAACAATTATCACTTTTACAGAAACCTGTCCGGGAGGACATGACCGACGAAGAATACGCAGTCTTTGACAAGAACGTCGAGTTCATGATGGAGAACTGGGGATTCATCAACAACCTGTTCAAGGTACTTCCCCTCAACGCCAAGGAATACATCGGTTTCCTGAACTTCAAAGGCTCTCTCTACAATGACTCGTGTTTCCTGACCGATGCGCAGAAGGAAATGATCGGCGTCGTCGTCTCATCCTACAACTGCTGCACCTACTGTCTGCAGACGCACGGCGATAACCTTCGCGGCATGTGGCAGAACGCATCCCTCGTGGATAAACTGTCCGGCAACTTCCGCGCGTGCAAAAGCGAACTGTCCCGTATTGACTACGCGCTCTGCGAGTACGCCTGGTTCGTAACGGCGCATCCGCGCGATATCGACAGCACACAGATCGACAAACTGCGCGAGGTGGGTCTCGACGATCATCAGATTCTGGAAGCGGCCTTCGTAGCCGGATTCTTCAACTACACGAACCGATGGGTCAGCACCATCGCGCCGGTCGTCAATCCTGGCCACTTCAAACACAACCGGGATTTCGAGAAGTAATAAAAAACCCCGCGGGTTGCTGCGTGACGCGAACAACTGCGCGGGGATTTTTTATTGTGTTTTAGAATATCCATCCGGCTTCGAAACCGTCACGGACGGCAGTCGCGATGCGGCCGCCCTTGCGCGCGTCGCCGGCGACCAGAACCTTGTCAAAGGCCGCCTTGAACTGATCCGCCACGTCGCTGCGCGGTCTGATGCCGGCCGCCATGATGACAGTGTCAGCCTCAATATCGAACCGTTTGCCCGTCGCGAGTTCCTCGAGGGTGACGGTTCCTGCTTCTCCGCCCGCATCGTCCGCTCCGCCCTGAATGGACACAAGAGCGTGGCCCGGATAGAGCTCCGGCTCATACGGCGTGATGCGGCTCATCTCATCATTCAGAATCGCGCCGAAGATCCCCGGACCGATCTGACCGAGCATTTCGACGATAGCGACTTCAACAGGTTTGCCTTCCTTATCGCCGCCGGCCAGAAGCATCTCAGCTGTCTCCAGTCCCGTCAGCCCCGAACCGATGATGACGACTTTCTTCGCCACACCGTCTGCCCCGCCGGCTCCTCCGCCGATCACTGCCTTCCCGGTGATCACATCCTCTGCCGTCACAACATTGGCTCCGTCTGCGCCGGGCACATCCGGGATGACCGGCTCCGCGCCGCACGCTATGACGACGCCGGCAAGTCCGGTTCCATCTGCAGCCGCTCCGATGGTTGCGACCTTCTCGACGGTCGCTTCTTCGCCGAGTCTCCACTCCACGCCGAGGGCGTTGAGTTCAGCGGTCATTGAAGCGATCAATCCCGTAATCTTGTCCTTCAAAGGCGGCTTATCCGCAATGTTCAGCGTACCGCCAGCTTCCTTGTTTTTATCGAATATGACCGGTGCATACCCGCGCAGGGCCAGCACTCTGGTAGCTTCCATGCCTGCGGGACCCGCGCCGATGACAGCGACCCTGCGGCCTGCGCCGTCCGCTTTCGGACCGGCAGCGAAGCCCGTTCCCGCCGCGCGTACCATCTCATCGTAATCCGGGAATTCAACCTCCCGTGCCGTCCGCGCGTTTACGGAACAGCGGATCGGGAGCCCCTCGCCTAAAATGCGTTCCCTGCAGTAGAGGCATCCGATGCACTTGCGGATCTGATCCGCCTTTCCTGCCTTTGCCTTATTCATGAACTCAGGATCTGCCAGCTGGGATCTCGCCATTGCCACGAAATCGCAGACGCCTTCCTCCAGAAGCTGCTCCGCGAAATCCGGATTTTTGATGGTGTTCGTCGCGATGACCGGAATGCTCAGCGCCTCTTTATACGCCTTTGCGACGTGTTTCTTCCAGCCCGGTTTGTAGGAGAATGGCTCGCAGTTGGCGTCCGCGTTCCGGGAGCTGCCCATGCTGATGTCAATGGCATCAATGCCAAGACTCTCCAGATACTTCGCGATTTCAATACCCTCCTCCATATCGAAGAATCCCTCAATCGGCGTCATCTCATCCCCGCACATGCGGACGAGAATCGGATACTTCGGGCCGAGTTTTTCACGGATTCCCGCGATGATCTCCGCAATAAACCTGCAGCGGTTTTTCACGCTTCCGCCGTACTCATCCGTTCTGCGGTTATAGTATCCGTTGAAGAACTGCGTCAGCAGATATCCGTGGGCACCGTGTAGCTCAACCCCATCGTAACCGACTTTCTTGCATCTGACTGCGGCGTCGATGAACTTCCCCTGTACGCGTTTGATATCTTCCAGCGTCATCTCCCGGGGCACCGGCTTGCCGTCCGCGATCGGCACCGCGCTCGGCGCGATATTGTCACGTCCTGTGTACGCAGGATTGGATGTGGAACCTGCGTGATGGAGCTGTGCGACGATGCGGCAGTCATACATATGGACCGCATCGACGAGCGCTTCCGCGGCCGCGAGGTTGTGATCTTTGGCAACCCTGTAGTAGTTGACCGACGGCAGGCTGTCCACGTCGTCGACTCCCGTGTATTCGTTTACAATCAGGCCGATGCCACCCTTGGCTCTCGCCTGATAATACTTGATCTGTCTCTCCGTGGCGTTTCCGTCGTTCCCCGCAAGATTGGAACCCATCGGCGCCATCACCCCGCGGTTCTTTATGGTCATTGTCCCGATTCTGCCCGGTTCAAAAAGTTTTTCGTAAGCCATTTCGCCCTCCTTATCTATGCTGCCGCCTCAGCACTTCCGGCGGCCTCTGCCTCAGCAGTTTCCTCTCAATATGCCGGCGTCGATTCCCTTCAGCACCTCCGCATCGATGGTCTTGAGCCCGTCAATCAGCGCGTCGATATCGTCCTTCGTATTGAACACGCCCAGGCTGATGCGGATCGTCCCGTCGTACTCTTTGTTGTTCAGATGCCGGTGAATCAGTCCGGCGCAGTGGTGCCCCGCCCTGACCGCGATATTGTTCTGCTTGTCCAGAATCGCCGCCACCTCATTGGCGCGGAAGCCTTTGATGTTGATGCTGATGACCCCCGCCTGCCCGGCGCCGTCAGGCGCCTTATACACCGTCAGGTCTTTCACTTCCGGCAGCCGCTTCATCAGATACTCCATCAGCTCCGATTCGATCTTCCACGGGTCGACGGTCTTCAGCCAGTTCAGCGAGGTCTGCAGTCCGCAGATCGCTACCGAATCCATGCTGGCGCACTCCATCTTCTCCGGCATGAACTTCGGCATATTCGGATCCTCCGCGCGGATTCCGTTTCCGCCCGCCAACACCACATCCAGATCCACACCGTTCTTCACAAGAAATCCCGCCGCGCCGAACGGTGCGTACAGGGTTTTGTGTCCCGCAAAGGCAACACAATCCGCTTTCAGCTGCGCGAACCGCATCCGCAAAAGCCCCATCGCCTGTGCTGCATCGAGCACAGTGAACGCCCCGTACTTCTTCGCCTCAGCAAAGATCTCCGCCGCCGGCAGCACGTATCCCGTCACATTGCTGATGGCGGTTACCGCTACGAAATCCGGCGGACACGCCGCGAAAATCTCCCGCACGCCGTCCATATCGATGGACAGGTCTTCCTTCAGCGGCAGTTCTTTCACAAGGATGCGGTGCTTTTGCTCCATGAGTTTGAGCGGGCGCAGAACCGCGTTGTGCTCGTACGGGGTGACGTAGGCCGTCATTCCCTCCTGCCAGCGATGGCCCTGGATGATCTGATTCAGGGCGACGGTCACGGAAGGCGTCAGAGCCACCTCTGCCTGACCCCGGGCGTCACACAAACTGAGCAGCCCGTTTTTGACATCGCGGATCATCTCCGTCGCCTGCCTCGCCGCCGCATAAGCGCCTCTGCCCGCATTCACCGCGCCCTCACGGGCGAATCGGTCTGTCGCGTCATATACACATTCCGGTTTCGGAAAAGTTGTCGCTCCGTTGTCTAAGTAAATCATGGTAATATGATAACACTTTAACCGGATAATTTACATACCTCAATGGGCTCCTGTGGTAAAGGAGCCGGCAAATGTGTATAATTGAAGCATCACTATAGATGCATCATCGCAGCAGCATCTTTGAGTAAGGAGGCATTCTTTTGGAATACAGAACACTGCCGCGCACCGGCGAGAAAATCAGCGTAATCGGGATGGGCACGACCTACATTGGGGAACGGCCGGTCAGTGAAATCGTTTCCGTTACGGAAAAAGCATTGGAATACGGCGTGAACCTGTTCGATCTGGCGGCCGGGCACAGACCTGCTATCGAAGGCATCTGCCAGGCGATCCGGAACAGACGCGAGGATGTCTACCTGCAGATCCACTTCGGTGCGGAATTCACCACCGGAGTCTACGGCTGGACAACGGACCTGAGCAAAATCAAGTCAGCCGTCGCTCAGATTCTGGAGCAGACAGGCGGCGATTATATAGACTTCGGATTCATACACTGCGTGGATGAACAGAGCGATTACGATGACTTCGTCAAAAACGGCGTCCTCGATTACATGAAACAGCTGAAATCCGATGGCGTGATTCGGCATATGGCGCTGTCATCACACACGCCTTCCCTGGTGAACCGGATCATGGACGAAGTGGATATCGACCTGCTGATGTTCAGTATTAATCCGGCTTATGACTGCACCATCGGCGAATACGCTCATGGGGATACGGATGAACGCTCTGAACTCTACCGCCGCTGTGAGGCGGCAGGAATCGGAATAACGGTCATGAAACCGTTCTGTGCCGGACAGCTTCTCGATTCGGAGAAATCCCCTTTCGGCGAAGCGCTGACGACTACCCAGTGCATCCAGTACGCGCTGGACAAGCCGGGCGTTCTGGCCGTGATTCCGGGATTTGCGACGATGGAAGATCTGGACAGCGCCATGAAATACTTCGATGCTGCAGACGAAGAGAAGGATTATTCCATACTCGGCAGGCTCACTCCTCTGGGTGAACAGCAAAGATGCGTTTACTGCAGACATTGCCATCCGTGTCCTGCCGGTCTGGACATCGCCCTGATCAACAAGTACTACGACCTGTCTCGTCTGGGCGATACTATGGCCGAGGAGCACTACAGGACTCTCGCAAAATCAGCAGACGACTGCATTTCATGCGGACACTGCAACTTCCGCTGTCCGTTCGGCGTCAATCAGAATGAGCGGATGATTGAAATCAAGAATTATTTCCGTGACTTGGGACAAGAATAAAGCGCAAAAGGGAGACGAAATGATACAGGATATTTCACCTTATGTATTTCACAATGAATATGAAGACAGGGAACCCCTGCCGGATGATACGGTGTTCGTATTCAAAGGCCGGTCCGTCCTCTGCCGCGAAGGCGCGGACGGGATATTCTCCTTTCCGGCTGCCGCGGATGTCCCCTGCCAGCCTTCCGGCCTGCAGTATCTCTTCCGCATAAGCGAAAAGAATTATTACCTGTTCCTGCCGGCGGAAGCCGGCGTAAGTCCGGCTGATGTTCCGAGCTGCCGTTTCCTTCCCCTCATGTCGCTTCGGGACAAGGAGCATACAGTTACCGCATTCGCAGTCATGACCGCTTATCATCTCCACACGTGGTATGAAAAAAACCGCTTCTGCGGCAGATGCGGCTGCGGTATGCGTCTGGAGCACGCGAAAAACGAGCGTATGCTGAAATGCCCGGAATGCGGGAACATGGTCTTTCCGACCATCGCGCCGGCCGTCATCGTCGGCGTGACATGGGGCGATAAACTTCTGATGACGAAATACGCCGGCAGA
>CACYBO010000056.1 GCA_902772685.1 uncultured Eubacteriales bacterium
GAAATCATTTGTTCCGGAATCGGAGGACAGGGCGTCCTCGTAGCAGGCATGGTCCTGGCGGACATCGCCATGGAGGACGGCAAGAACGTTTCCTGGTATCCTTCCTATGGATTTGAGATGAGAGGCGGCGCGGCAAACTGTGAGGTCAAGATCGGAGACGAAGACCTGCAGAGCCCGTACTGCTATGAGCCGGATATTCTCCTGACCATGAGTGAATCGGCCATCGACACTTTTGAGGAGAGACTCAAACCGGGCGGCGTCCTGCTCGTCAACAGCAGTCTGGTCAATCCGGACCGCAAGTACCGCGATGATATCAAGGTCATCAAGGTCCCTGCAACAGACATCGCCAATTAACTGAACAATCACCGCGGCACCAACATCATCATGCTGGGAGCGCTCGCGGGAGCATCAGATATCTACGATGTGGATCACGTCAGAGACGGCATGAACCACTACTTCGATAAAAAAGGCAAAAACAATCCGAAGAACGTTGCTGCCTTTGATGCGGGAGCAGAAGCGGCAATCAGGCAGCTGTAGCTTTTGCATGGAGACAGCAGACGCAGAAAGAGAGACTGACTATGGAAAACAAAACACTTCCTCTTGAGGGGGTAAAAGTTGTTGAGATGAGTACCGTAGTGGCGGGGCCTACCACAGCGCGTATGCTCTGTTCCTACGGGGCGGATGTCATCAAGATCGAAGGACTTGACGGGGACGTCATGCGTACCGGCGGCGTACATGAATACACGCCTTATGCGGACGATCTGAATCCTCTTTTCACCATTCACAACAGCGGAAAAAAATTCATTTCTCTGAACTACAAGACCGAAGAGGGAAAGAAGATCCTGCTCGATCTTATCAACGACGCGGATATCTTCGTCACCAATGTGCGTGAGAAATCCCTCGTCCGCAACGGACTGGATTACGAAACGATCAAAAAAACGAACCCGGGGCTCATCTACGCCCATTTCAAGGGTTACGGAGACAAGGGACCATCCGCTAATGATCCTGGATTTGACATCAGTGCATTCTGGATGCGCTCAGGCCCGCTGGGTGACTGGCAGACGAAGGGGTCATTCCCGTTCCTGCCGACCTACGCCTTCGGCGATATGGCCACCAGCAGCGCGTTCCTGTCCGGTATTCTGATGGCTCTTTACGGCCGTGAGAAGACAGGCAAAGGCACGAAGGTCAACATCTCCCTGTTTGCGAACGGCATCTGGTGCAACGCCATCGGCGTCGTCCAGACCCAGTTCGATCACAAGCACATGAATCCGGATCCGCTCCGACCGACAGACCCGTTCAACCAGACCTATCTGTGCAAGGACGGCCGCTGGATCGGCGTCTACTGCAATGAGTATGAGATGGACAGGGAGAAGTGGTACGGACTGTTCGGCATTCCGGAGTACGCCACTGACCCGGACTACGCCAGCATTGCGGTCATGCAGGAAAAAGATACGATCAAGCACATCATCGAGGTCTGCAATGAGATCTTCCTGACGAAGACTGCCCAGGAGTGGCGGGATTACCTGAGCGAGAACAACTGCGCATGTGAGATCCTGCGCGAGCAGCACGAGGTCAGCAAGGATCCTCAGGCCATCGAGAACGGCTACATGGTGCCGGTGGAATTCCCGGATGAGGATCACACGACGGTCATGATGCCGTCGCCGCCGATCTCCTTCAGCGATTACGGAAGGAAAGAATATGAGCCGACCGGTCCGCTGGGTGAGAACACGGATGAGATTCTGGAGTCCATGGGCTACAGCCCTGAGCAGATCGCTGCGCTGAAGGAATCCGGTGCAGTGCGCTGACAAACAGCCAGGAGGGACACAATTAGGAGGAACACTATGAAGCATAAATTTATCGCGAAACGCTACTGGAAGGATCAGAGCACGGCCATGGGTCAGTCCGATGTCATGGCCAAGTCCTTTGACGATGTCATCGATCTTTCCCTGGGCGACCCGGATCTGACCACAGACTTCCGGATCATCGACGCTGCCTTCGCCGATGCAAAGGCAGGGCACACGAAGTACACGGACTTCCGCGGAGACCCGGAGCTCAGACAGGCTATCATCGATTTCTATAAA
>CACYBO010000057.1 GCA_902772685.1 uncultured Eubacteriales bacterium
CCCTGTTTCGTTCTGTGAAGGCAGAGACTGCCTTTGCATTCTTAAAATCCTGTTAGATATCACATTCCAAAAAAATTTTCTGTTATAATCACTGCGTATAATTGTACCCTTTTTTACTTTTGAATTTTTTGGATAGCTATGAAAACACTATATTTTGATTGTACAAACGGCGTGAGCGGGGATATGGTGCTTCATGCGCTTACGGAACTTGCAGGAATAGAGCGCAATGATTTGGCGCCCCTGCACATTCACACACATGAGCATTCGCACGAGCACGACCATGCGCATGACCACGGTCATCACGACCACAGCGGCCACGGCAGAAGCTATGAAGATGTGAAGCACATTATCGACAGCCAGCAGCAGTATACGCAAAGGGCAAAAGAGACCGCGCAGAGCATTTACGCAGTCGTCGCGCGGGCCGAAGCAAGTGTTCACGGAGCCACACTGGAAACCGTCCACTTCCACGAAGTGGGCCGGGATCAGGCGATTGCAAATGCCTTGGGAATCGGCGCGGCACTGGATGTGATCGGTCCGGGTAGAGTGATCGTATCAAAGATCAATGACGGCAGCGGTTTCGTAGACTGCGCACACGGGCGAATACCTGTACCTGTGCCGGCCGTGCAGGCCATGATGGATGAGTGCGGCAGAATATATCCTGCGCTCAGATTCGACACCTGCACGGATGTAGATACGGAAATGGTGACCCCTTCAGGGCTGGCGGCGATCATCGGCATCGGAGCGGTGCCTGCAGAGAGCGGAATGATGTTCATGGAAGGCCAGATTACCGGTGAAACTGAGGTCAAAGGGACCAGAGATACCGGGCGCGGGGGTCTGCGAGTATATATCATAGAGTCATAAATTGTGAGGAGAGACAATGGAGAAGAACTTAGCAAAGACATACGATCCTAAAGATTTTGAAGACAGGATATATGAGGCATGGGAAACGAGCGGAGCCTTCAGGGCTGAAAGAGATCCGGACAGGAAACCGTTTACGATCGTCATGCCGCCTCCAAATATAACAGGACAGCTCCATATGGGGCATGCCCTTGACCAGACACTGCAGGACGTTCTGACCAGATTCAGGAGACTGCAGGGATACAGTGCGCTGTGGCTTCCGGGAAGCGACCACGCCAGTATTGCAACAGAGGTTAAGGTCGTAGAAAAACTAAGAGAAGAAGAGGGCAAGGAGAAGGAAGACCTGGGGCGTGAAGAATTCCTGAAGCGCGCCTGGGAATGGAAGCGCGTCTACGGCGGCAAGATCACGAAACAGTGCCGGAAGCTCGGTGATTCCTGTGATTGGGAACGTGAGCGGTTCACTATGGATGAAGGCTGCAACAAGGCGGTCAGACACTTCTTCGTACAGCTCTACAACAAAGGTCTCATCTACAGAGGAAACAGACTGATCAACTGGTGCCCGCAGTGCGGCACTTCACTCAGCGACGCTGAGGTGGAACATGAGGATCAGACAGGATCATACTGGTACTTCCGTTATCCGGGTGCTGATGGCGGCGAAGGAATCGTTGTCGCTACGTCCAGACCGGAGACCATGTTCGGCGATGTGGCCATTGCGGTACATCCTAGTGATGAGAGATATAAAGACCTGGTCGGGAAGAACGTGATTCTTCCTCTGGTAGGCAAAGAAATACCTGTAATCACAGACATATACCCTGATCCGGAAAAAGGAACAGGCGCGGTAAAAATCACCCCGGCGCACGATGAGAACGACTTTATGGTGGGACAGAGAAACGACCTGCCGACAGTCTGCTGCATCAACGAAGACGCGACCATGAACGAAGTCGCCGGCAAATATGAAGGAATGGACCGCTATGAGTGCCGTAAAGCCTGGGTAAAGGATCTGGAAGAAGCCGGATACCTTGTTAAGATCGAGGAGATGGTAATTCCTGCGGGGACCTGCTATAGATGCCATACGGTAGTAGAGCCGATGCTCTCAGATCAGTGGTTCGTCAAGATGGAAGATCTGGCGAAACCGGCCATAGAGGCCGCAAAAAAGGGCGATCTCAGACATGTTCCTGAAAGATTCGAGAAAATTTACCTTCACTGGCTGGAAGAAATCAGAGACTGGTGTATTTCCAGACAGCTCTGGTGGGGTCACAGAATCCCGGCCTGGTACTGCGAAGACTGCGGTGAACTGATCGTAGCCGAAGAAGATCCGACGAAGTGCCCGAAGTGCGGAAGCGGGAATCTGCGTCAGGATGAGGACGTGCTGGACACATGGTTCTCATCAGCATTGTGGCCGTTCTCCACACTGGGATGGCCGGAAGAAACAGAGGATTTCAAGTACTTCTATCCGACGGACGTTCTCGTAACAGGTTATGACATCATCTTCTTCTGGGTTGTCAGGATGGTATTCTCGGCTCTTGAAACGACAGGCAGCGTACCGTTCAGCGATGTTTATGTCCACGGCCTGGTCCGCGACGCTCAGGGGCGGAAGATGAGCAAATCCCTCGGCAACGGAATCGATCCGCTGGAAGTTATAAATCAGTACGGAGCCGATGCTCTCAGATTCATGCTCACAACAGGAATCACTCCGGGCAATGACATGAGATTCAAGGAAGACAGACTGGAAGCGGCAAGAAACTTTGCGAACAAGCTTTGGAACGCCTCCCGGTTTGTCATTATGAATCTGCAGGATGAGAATGGGGAATTCCTCCCTATGCTCAAGTGCTGCGAGGACTGCTGCGGACACGCATGCTGCAACGATGCTGCGCTGACAGGGGACCTGAAAGACGAGGACAAGTGGATTTTATCCAGAGTCAATGATGCAACCAGATACATTACAGATACGATGGAGAGGTATGATCTGGCTCTGGCGGGACAGAGAGCGTACGATCTCATCTGGAATGAGTTCTGCGACTGGTATATTGAAATCGTTAAGGGCAGACTCTACGGCGATGACGAAGAGGATAAGAAAGTTGCGAGATACGTGCTCGTAAGAGTGCTGAAGAGCGTGCTCACACTGCTGCATCCATTCATGCCGTTCATTACAGAAGAAATCTGGAGCTACCTGCCTCATGGTGATGCAAAGGCAGATAATCCAAACAACTTCATCATCAGGGCGGACTGGCCGGAGTACAATGAAGCACTCACATTCCCGGCGGAGACAGAAAAGCTGGAAATGGCTATGTCAGTCATCAGAGCAATCAGAAACATCAGAGCTGAAGCAGAGGCAGCACCGAGCAAGAAGCTTTCGGCGGTCATTCTCTGCGCGGAAGGAAGGGAAGCGGTTGTCGAGGCCGGCGAGAGATACATCAAAAACCTCGCCAACATCACCCAGATTTCTTTCATCGAGGATAAGAAGGATGTTCCGGAGGAGACCATGTCGGCAGTTGTCGACGGTGCGGAAGTCTACATTCCGCTGGATGAGCTGATGGACTACAGGGCCGAACTCGACAGACTGACCAAGGAGAAAAAACGTCTTGAAGGAGAAGTCAAGCGCGCAGCAGGAAAACTTTCCAACGAAGGATTCATCAGCAAAGCGCCGGCCAAGGTAGTCGAGGAAGAAAAGGCCAAGAAGGTCATGTACGAGGAGATGCTTGCCAAAGTTGCAGACAGGCTGGCGGTAGTTGAAGCGAAACTGAAATAAAAACGTATTTGATTGAGATATGACAACAGCAGTAGATAAATTCCACGAATTCGACAGATTCGGAAGCGTTCTGGGTCTGGAGCGTGTTCGTGAACTCTTAAACAGACTGGGCAATCCCCACAAAGGGATGAAGTATATACATGTAGCTGGGACCAACGGCAAAGGCTCAACGTGTAAATTCCTTGAATCGGGTCTTGCAGGATGCGGATATAAAGTCGGACTGTACATTTCGCCGTATATTGAGAAGTTCAATGAGCGGATCCAGTGCGGCGGCCGCATGATCACCGATGAAGAGCTTGAACTGTATGGAGATCAGGTGCTAGCGAAGGCTGCTGAGATGGTCGAGGACGGCCTTGATTCCCCGACGGAATTCGAAGTCGTCATGGCCACAGCATTCCTCTTCTTCAAAAGCCAGAATCCGGACATCGTCGTTCTGGAGGTAGGAATGGGAGGAATCGGTGACGCAACGAATGTTATTGAAGAACCTTTGGCCAGCGTCATCACCAGCATCGGCTTAGACCACATGCATGTGCTGGGAGACACTCTGGCGGAGATTGCAGTAAATAAAGCGGGCATCATCAAGAAGGGATGCCCGGTCATCTCAAATGTCACGGACCATGATGCAGCGGCAGTTATTGCGAAAAGGGCCTACGAGATGGGGAGCAGGCTGTACGATGTCTCGAAGATCAAGTGTGCAGTGGACTGGATATCACCGGAAGGGCAGCAGGTTAGCTGTGAGCTCTGGCACACAGATTACGGCGAGGTCGTGACCGGCATGATAGGACGTCACCAGGCGGAGAATCTCAAGACAGCTCTGGCGACCATAGAAGTGCTGAGACAGAACAGAGATATAAGCATTGAAAGGAGCAGGCTTTACGCCGGCATCAAAGAGGCGGCGTGGCCGGGACGCTTCGAGGTTATGTTCACCCCTGAAAGCGACTGGAATGCCTATGTGGTACTCGACGGCGCCCATAACGACCCGGGAGCGGAGGCTTTGCAGAAGACCATGGAGGATGTGTTTCCCGATAAGAAGACGCTCATCGTGGCCGGCATGGTCGAAAAAAAGGAAACGGACAAGGTGCTGTCACATTTCTCGAAGATCAGCAGGGACTTCATAGCCACACAGCCTGATTATGAGGGAAGGGCGATGGCAGCGGAGACCTTTGCGGAGCACATAAGACAGGCAAAGGATGGGGAAGGAAATCCCCTGAACATACTTGAAATTTGCGACAGCCCTGCAAAGGCAGTAGAGGCGGCCCGAAGGGCGGCTGAAACCGCAGGATATGATGTAATCCTGTTTACAGGTTCGCTATATCTGATCGGAGCAGTCAGGAGCATTCTGCACAGAAGGACTGACTACGATCATTACCGTACTCTCAAGTACGGAGACGGCAAGGAGGATGGAAACAAATGACTAAGAGGGCGAAGAGCAAGGTGCTGCTTTTTTACAACGCCTACTCAGGAAACGGCATGTTCAAAAACAATCTCGATTACATCATCGAGAGATGTCAGGCCAAGGACCTTCAGGTTATGGCAATCAGGGCGCAGAGAGGAGTTCAGATCGGCAGAGCGCTGGAGAGCATTGATCAGGAAGAATACAGCAGGATCATCGCCTGCGGCGGGGACGGCACACTCAATACCTGCGTCAACACCATGATCCGCAACGATATCCACCTTCCGCTTGGGATATTGCCGGCGGGGACGGCAAATGACTTCGCTTATTATTTCGAATTGCCGTCGGATATTGAAAGGGCAGTAGACATTGCACTGGGTGACAAAACCACCAAGGCCGATGTAGGGGTGGTCAACGAGAAGTATTTCATCAATGTTGCCGCGCTCGGCAATATGGTGGATGTGAGCCAGAAGACCGATCCTTATGTCAAGAGCGCCATCGGACCGCTGGCGTATTACCTGAAGGCAGCGACGGAGCTGAATCAGGTCCATCCGATCAAGATCAGAATGACCACTCCGGATAAGGTATACGAAGAAGAAATCTTCTTTATGACCGTGTGTAACGGTGAATCGGCAGGAGGCTTCCGGAAACTGTCGCCGGAGTCAAAGATGAATGACGGCAAGCTGGATGTCATTGCCTTCCGCAAGATGCCGCTGCTGGAGTTCGGGCCGCTGCTGATGGAAGTCATCAACGGCCGGCACCCTGAAAACAAGAATGTGCTCTACTTCCAGACCCCGAAACTGATCATCGAGTCCGATGAGAATATCCCTACAGATGTCGATGGAGAACACGGAGAGCAGCTGCCGCTCCATTTTGAGGTTCTGAAGCAGAGGTTGGAAATTTTTGTAGATGAGAAGACGTGGAATTACGGATGATGAAAGAATACAGAATTAGGGAAACTGAAGACTATGAAAAACTCGTGCCGTTCTTCATCGAGAATGAACTGGAATTCACGGAAGAGGATGCCGAGGAGGTTCCGACGGATCTGGTTAAATGCTGGGAGATAACAGATGACGGGAACCGTCTTGTCGGCGCCTTTGTCCTCGCCAGAAGAGAAGGTGAGTTCATATGCGACGGCATTGCGATAGAGAAAGATTTACGGGGGACAGGTCTCGGCAGGAAACTGCTGGAGCTTGGGATTGAAGAGACTGTCAGAGAAGGCGGAAACAGAATGTATCTGGTGGCGAGAGCGCCGGAGTTCTTCCGCAGGAATGGATTCGTTACAGTTTCGAGACAGGAGGCGCCGAATTTCTTTGAGTGCCTGACCTGCCCGCAGTACGGTATATCTTGTCACCCGGAGGTAATGAAAATTGATCTTTAACA
>CACYBO010000058.1 GCA_902772685.1 uncultured Eubacteriales bacterium
GTCTTCCAGCGTCCTGATGAAGCTCGGGGCGATGGCGTTCTCAAACATGGACATGGCCTGCGCGTCGTTTCTGAAGTTCTCGATGATATCGAGCTTCAGCGCCTCACTGAGGGTTTTGCCGTTGTAGTTATAGGTCATGTTCTTGGCCAGAATCCGCAGCGTATCCTCCGATGCCGGTGCCTTGAGTCTGACCACAGTGTTGCTGACCTTACCGCTGTCTGAAACGAGCATCAACAGCACAGAGTAGTCATCCATCGGAAGCAGGTTTATGTACTTCAGTTTATCCTGCTCCTTCCCCGGTGACAGCGCAAAGGCTGTAAGATTCGTAATCTCCGACAGTACGTGAGCTGCTCTCTCTATCAGACTGTCAAGCTCGTTGACGTTCTGGTAAAGCTCGCTTGCAATCGCGTCCTTCTCCGCCTGGGAAAGTTCCCGCTTCTTCATCAGTTCATTGACGTAGAGACGGTAGGCCTTCTCCGACGGGACTCTGCCCGATGACGTATGAGGATGAGTCAGATAACCCATTTCCTCCAGATCGGACATTTCATTCCTTATGGTTGCCGGACTCCCAAGATTGTAGTTCTTGGAAATCGTCCTTGAGCCGATTGGTTCGGCAGTTCTTACAAAATCAGCGATGACGGCCTGCAATATCTTCAATTTTCTCTCTGTTAAATCCATCATAGGCCCTCCTTACCAGGCGGTGCCATTCTATCGTCCTCCGCCTTGTTGTTAGCACTCTATCCTTTTGAGTGCTAATTTCTATACATAAGGTAACACCTGCGCCTATAGATGTCAATAGTTTTTTCAAAAATAAATGGGCCTTTTCGGCCCATTGTTGTTGTCCTTATAATCCCTTATTGTTGTCCTGTTAATCCCTTTCCGTAACCCCTTCCGTCCCTTGGCGATCTTTCCCGGACTTTTCCCCGATTCCGCACGGAAGCATGTGCCGCGCCCTCGCCGACTCAGCACACCTGGTCGCCCAAACCCTTGATTCTTCGTTTTCGTATGCTGACAAAAGGGGGAAAACCTGCGCTGACTCAGCTCATCGGTACAAACTCGCCCGTATCGAACAGGTATAGGTACGCTTCCTTGACCTGTTTGCCGGTCGCTCCTTCCAAAGCCTTTCGGTACAGGTCGATCTGGCCGGCATAACTTGCAGCGATATCTTCGATTGTCCGTCCGGCACCCATATAGCTGTTCTTGTAGTCAATGAGGACGATGCTGCCCTCCTCCTCGAAGAAACAGTCGATGATGCCCTGCACGATAGTGCTCTCACCGGCACCGACACCTTCGCTCTCACCGGCACCTGCACTTGCGCCACCGCCGGCACCGGCTATCTCCGCAGCATCCATGCTGAAGATAAACTCTTTCTCTTTGCGAAGCCTGCCCTCTTCGGCTGCAGCCGCCGCCCTTTGACCAATTTCTGAGCTGAAGAAAGAGGCCGCTTTATCTATGGATAATGAATCGTACTCCTCGGCAGTGATAATACCGTCCGCAAGGAGTCTATCTGCGGTCTCAAGCACCTGTTGTCTTCCGTCCGCGCCTGCTGCCTTTGCAAAGTCCGTCTTCTCCATGAGCAGGTGCATGAGCGTTCCGCGCTCAGCCGCTGACAAAGTGCCCTGAACTGCCGTGCCCTGAGCAAAGGCTGCCGCGCCCTGAACTGCTGCGTCCGGCGCAAAGGACTCCACTCCGGCAATGGTCTCCGGCTCGCTGATCCCCTTGTTGAGTTCAGAAACCGAATACTTTGGCTTGAGGGCTGCCCCCGAAGTGTATGGATATTCAAAGGAAAGCCTCGCATCCGTCAGGTTTTCCAGTTCCTCGTTATGAAACTGCGCTGCTGCGCTGCGGAGCTGGTCCGGAGTATGCATCCTGATCTGGTGACTCTGCTCCAGTTCCTCCGCGTTATCGTATACTAGGACTTCTGTATTGCTGCGGTCCGTGAGCGGCTCGTACAGCATTTCCAGAAAAGTCTTTGTGGATACTCCTCCCTCCAGTTTCTCCATATTTTTAATTGTTCCGACGATCTCCAGACCGTCCTTTGCCCTCGTCAGTGCAACATAGAGAATGCGGATTTCCTCCTCCACCATTTCGCTCTGTGAGGACGCAACGATCATCTGCTGAAGAAGACTCATCCTGTGCCAGTGCTCCTGCCTGTTTACAATCGGCAGACCGATTCCGTGATCCCTGTGGATCTTGATCCGCCCGCTCCGATCAGCTTTTTCAGCCTGCTTCGCCGCATTCGCAAAAATGACGACCGGGAACTCCAGGCCTTTGCTCTTATGGACGCTCATGACGCGGACCACGTCCTCTCCCTCGCCCAGTGTCTTTGCTTCAGAGTCGGTCTTGTCCGCTGACTGCATGGATTCGATATACCGGAGGAATCCATACAGACCGCCGTGGCTGATTTCCTCATACTTCGACGCCTTATCCACGATCAGCCTCAGGTTGGAGATGCGCTGGGTTCCCACCGGCAGGCCGCTACAGTAATCGTAATACCCCGTTCCGTAGAGAATCTCCTTCATGAGATCTTCCAGGGGAACGGTCCTGCTGATTTCCTTCCAGATATCAATGGTGCGTATCATGGAGCATATCTTTTCTCTGAGCTGATCATCCGTCCCGTCGGAAGCGTACGCCAGCACCGCCTCGCTGTAGCTCCCCTGACGGAACTCCATCCTGATCTGCGCCAGTTCTCTGATGCTGAAACCGAATACAACTGACCGCATCGCCGAAATGAGAGGCACATCCTGCCGCATATTCTCTATGATCCTGAGCAGATTGATGAAGACCTGAACCTCAACCGTCTCAAAATAACTGCCGCCGCTCTCTCCATAGGCCGCAATTCCTTCATTGATCAGATACCTCTCCAGATCTTCCACTTCCTTGTTGTTTCTGACGATGACGGCGAAATCCCTGAGCGTGAGCGGTCTCATCCTCTGTTCCTTGCTGTCGAACACTTCCGTCCCGAGCCGCTCGCGGATAATACGTGAAACGACTGCCCCTTCCGCATCATTCTTGTCGGGAGCATCATCGTCAAACTTTTCATTCACAATCAGATGGATTCTCGTAGGAAATCCGGTATGCTCTTCTCCTGCCGTGCAGTGAAGCTCCGCGTCTTTATCGTAATACGGCATGACTTCCCTGAAGATACAGTTGACCGAATCGGTCACGTTCTGCTTGCTCCTGAAGTTGCTGCTGATGTTCAGAAGCATTCCGGGAGTGCCGTCTGCACCGAAGACTCCCGCTCTTTTCCGGAAGAGCTCCGGCTCCGCCAGACGGAATTTATAGATGCACTGCTTGATATCGCCGACCATGAAGAGATTGTCGTCTCTGGCGATTCTCTCGATAATCTCTTCCTGCAGATAGTTGCTGTCCTGATATTCATCTACGAAGATGTATTCGAATCTGTCCCTGAGCTCATCGGCCGCCTCCTGATGTTCCAGGATATCGATCGCGTAGTGAAGAGCATCATCGAACTCGATTACGTTGTCCTCTTCCTTGAGGGCTTTGAGTTCTTCATAGTAGTCTCTGATGAGACCGATATAATAGACCGTATCACCAGAAATGGATTTCAGTTCCTCGTTCAGTTCATCAAAACTCCTTCCGTAGACAGCATTTTTGATGCCTGCGATAGGATCCTGCGCCTCTTTCCTGACTGCAGTCAGGTAATCCTGCGTTTCCGTGTCCGCGCCGTCTTTTTTGTACGCCATACTCTTCGGCTTGAAGCTGAACAGTTCGGTCCTGA
>CACYBO010000059.1 GCA_902772685.1 uncultured Eubacteriales bacterium
GTGACAGATACGCTTCCTGTTCGTCTTGTTGATGGTGTATGGCGCTATGATTTATTAAAACAAAATACTCTTGAAATAACAGGTCTTCTGCCTGGTGAGAGCTATGCCCTTGATGATAGTACGACTGGAGTAATAGAGATAACCTTCTTTAAGGATACAGATCATCACGAAACCGGGCTGCAGGCGTTTCCTGGCGGCCGAAATGTCAATGTCAGGCTGACAACAGAGGTTAATCAGACATGGCTCCAGAAAGGTTATGAGATAGATGATCTTAAAAGCCATACAAACACAATCAATTTCAATGGAGTTCAGGATACTGCAACAGTTATTTTCGGCAAACCCGGAATAGAAAAGAATGGAACGCGGCTGGAAGACGGCACCTTCATGTATGAAATAGTGCTCTCAGGTATAAGTGATCTTCCTGTAAGTGTCAGAGATACATTTGACACGAGCATCCTTGAGGTCGATACAGAGAGGACTGGTCAGGGAGACCACATGACAATTGCCGGCGGAAATCAGTATTCTCAAGTTACCGGAAAGACTCCTATCAGTTATTCTGACACATCAGATGGAATCATACTGACCGCAAATGCCGTTCCGATGCAGGAGAATGGTAGTTATTTTCCTTACTATAGGATCGTCTACTATATGAAACTCAAGGACGACGTTGACCTTGAACAGCTCGCTATCGCAAACGGCGGGAAATATGAACTCATCAATAAAGCAATATGGGCGGATCATGAGACGGAATATAAATATACAGTTGAGTACGATTATCTTGATAAGGAATTGCTGAATGCAGGAGAAATAGGGGGAACAAACCGTACCGCACAGTATATGATTACATTCAATTCTGCAAAGTCAACGCTCAACGGCGGCGAACCTATGGAGATGACAGATGTGCTCAGCAACAACCTGAGTATTGATTACGGATCCATCAATATCACAACGGATCCGTCAGGAGTCAGCGTCCCTTACTCAATTAGCGGAGGTCCTGATGGAACAACGGTGGCAACATATACGGTACCGGATTCTACAAAGGTCGTTATCACATACAGTGCACTGGTAACCGGCAAGGGTTCCCAGAAAATCGTAAATAAGGTATCGGTAAATGGTAAAGACGAAACAGAGGAAGAAACAAAGGACTTCGGAGAGGCCAATGAAGGTACAGGTGCGATAGCCTCTTTCAAGATAGTCAAAGTGGATGGATATGACGCCTCCAAGAAACTTGAGGGAGTCCAGTTCAAAATCTTTGCGGAGGATCCTAGCCTTAACTTCGGGGAAAATGCAAATTATGCAAAGGAAATAACTCTCACAACGGATGAAAACGGCGAAATAACCCTTGACGGAGCGGATTACGATTTCTACTTCAACAAAGTCTATCACGTTCAGGAAGTTGCGCCTCCGCCGGACTATGGGAACATAGGATTCGACTATCTTGTTACACTGACAAATGACATGTCACTGGTGGATTATGGTGAATTCATTTACTACTTCTCGGATTCCATGCAGATTAAGAACTGGCCTCTGGAGGGGCTCGTTGTAGAGAAGCAGGTAGAGAGTGACGATGATGCGGATAAAGACAGATATTATACATTCAGAGTGTCAATACTGAACGATGACGGTACTGTTAACACAGACTATAACGAGAAAAACGGAGATGACCAGTTCAGCAATGGTGTTGTAGAGTTCCAGATCAAAGACAAGGAGCAGAAAATGTTCTGGGGCTTCAAGAAAGGCACCAAGTATAAGGTCGAAGAAATAGATGCTGACGGATTTGCCACGACGGTAAAGTATGATGTCTTTGATGAAAATGGGAATGTGATAGAAACGAAAACGGATGAAGGGTCATTACATAGTGGTGAATTCACACAAGAAGACGAAGTAATCGTATTCAAGAATTCAAAGCACAACGAGGTCGGCAGTCTGAAGATCAGGAAGAACGTGACGGTGAACGGAAAAGCCACGACAACGGAAGATGCTGACGGCACATACACATTCACGATCACGGGTCCGGACGGTTATGAATCGGAGAAGACGATCACGATCACGAACGGAGCCAGCGATGAAGTGCAGGTGGACGATCTCGTACCGGGCACATACACAGTCAGTGAGGACACGTCGAAGAACCCTGACGGCATGTCGCTGGTGGGCGACAACGACCTTGAGGTGGAGGTAGAGGCCGGCGAAACGGCAACGATCCCGACGGCCGAGTTCACGAACAACAAGACGGAGGTCGGCAGCCTGAAGATCAGGAAGAACGTGACGGTGAACGGAAAAGCCACGACCGATACGGTAGCTGACGGAACATATACGTTCACGATCAGCGGCCCGGACGGTTATGAATCGGAGCAGACGATCACGATCACGGACGGAGCCAGCAACGAGGTGCAGGTCGATGACCTCGTACCGGGCACATACACAGTCAGTGAGGACACATCGAAGAATCCTGACGGCATGTCGTTGGTCGGCGAGAACAATCTGAGCATCGAAGTCACGGCAAACAACACGTCTGAGATCCCGACGGCCGAGTTCACGAACAACAGAGAGTCAACATCCTCAGGTGAGGGAGAAATCAAGGTCAAAAAAGAACTGAACGGTCGCGCATGGACAGATAAAGATAAATTTACCTTCACGATCAGCGCCGAAGAAGGAACGCCGATGCCGGCTCAGACGAGCATTACGATCACAAAGAAAGATGCAGATCACACAAAGAGCTTCGGCAAGATCGGATTCACGGAGGCAGGAAAATATGTCTATACAGTCAAGGAAACCAAAGGCAACATCAAGGGAGTCAAGTACGACACCAAAGAGCACAAGGTTACAATTGAGGTTGTAGACGACGGAGAGGGACATCTCGTTGCGAAGGATGGCACACAGACGATTCAGACTGTCAAGATCACAAACACTTACAAATCAGACAGGCCTGGTACAGGTGATGACAGCAATCTGCTCATCTGCTTAACAATGATGACTGCGTCATTGTTAGGATTGCTGATTCTGGTGTTCCGCCGCAGGTCGCTCAAAGAATAATGCGGTAGGAATCGGATTATTCATCGGTTGATTAAAACAGACAAATAAAAAACGGAGAAACCAGGAAACCCGGTTTCTCCGTTTTTTTATGGTATACTAATTCATATGAAGACCTTATTCACTAACGGAAAAATATTTACATCAAATCGGCAGCAGCTTTATGCAGAAGCGATGCTGGTTGAGGATGGTATCATAAATTGGATCGGAAATAATCCTGCGGATGAAGAAGCGGAAGTGATCGACCTGAAGGGAAAGACGGTCATTCCGGGAATCATTGATGCACACATGCATCCGATGATGCTGGCTGAATACAGCAAGCAGATCGCCTGCCTGCCGCCGCGCGTAAACTCCATCGAAGACCTCGTGGGTGAAATATCTGAGGCTGCAAAGGCAGCAGAAGAGGGCAGCTGGATCTGCGGCTGGGGCTATGACGAGGGCAAGTATGCGGAAAAGCGCTCACCGAACCGTTACGATCTGGATCGGGGCTGCGCAGACAAACCGGTGTTCCTCGTCCGGAGCTGTGAACACATTCGCTGCGTCAACAGCAAAGCTCTGGAGATTGCAGGAATTACAAAGGATACCCCGGATCCTCCCGGCGGCAAAATCGACCGTGATGCAGACGGCGAGCCAACAGGAGTTCTCCGCGAAAGCGCCCGCGATCTGGTGATTCCTTTCATGCCGGAAGAAACGGAAGAACAGCTGATCGGCGCGCTTGTAGACTTGGGCGAAATGCTCAGCTCCCAGGGAATCGTCGCTATCGGCGATATGGGAAATCTCCACCCGGGTGGCAATTACGATTACTATATCAAAGCAGCTGAACGGGGTTTCCGGCAACGCGTTACTCTGTATTACATGTGGGATTACTTCGACAAGGATCCGGCTTTCGATATCACGCCGCAGCTCATGGATTATGACGCACGCATCCGCATCGCTGGGTTGAAGCTGATTGGTGACGGCAGTATCAGCGGCAAGACCGCATGGCTTTCTCGACCGTACCTTGGAACGGAAGAATGCGGTATGCCTGTTTACTCCGATGAGCTCATGGAGAGCGCGATTGGTTTTGCAAAAGCAAAAGGCTGCCAGCTGTCAGTACATGCAATGGGAGGGCGCGCTATCGACCGCGTTATCAGCCGGGTTTACAAGGAAGATGACTGGACTGATGGCAAGACACCATATCTGCGGGTCGAGCATCTGACGGAACCGTCTGAAGAAGCCATGGCAAAAGCAGCCGAGAAGGGCATTGCATTCGCAAGCCAGCCTATATTTGAGTATTGCGAAATCGAAACATACAAGGCCAATATGGACGAAGCACGGCTGAAGACGCTTTATCCGCTGCGGACGATTCTGGACCGGGGCGTGAAACTTTGCATCTCAACGGATGCACCGGCGACATCATGGGCGACGCCTTCGGATCCGTTTGTGAACATCAAGGCAGCCGTCACCCGCCGCGCCTATGACGGAACGGACATCGGACAGGAACAGCGCCTTGACATCGAAACGGCGGTCATCCTCTACACAAAAGAGGCAGCGGAAATCTGCGGCTTCGGACATCTGGGACAGCTTTCACCGGGCTGCTGCGCGGATTTCGTCGTCCTCAGTGACGACATCTTTTCCATCGACGCGGAGCGGATTGATCAAGTCTGTGCACAGGAAACCTGGATCAACGGTAAACGCATCTATTCCAAAGAAAAAGACGGCGAGCTGGCATCATCCGTCTGCTGCTGATCAGATCAAGGCGATGAACGAAAGATTATCATATGCAGCACAAAGCCCTGGAACCAACGGTTTCCAGGGCTTTTGCCTGCCAAATATTCAAACGACGGGGAGCGTGCTATAATAATTATGATTTTGCAGCCTGATTACGAAACGATAAAAAAGAATATGAAGGAGAAGGGGAAATGATGAAAAGGCTGATCATTGAATTTGGACAGGGCGTTGACATGCACGGCGGCGACCAGAACAACGCCGTTCTGAAAGCAACCAAGGACGCGATCCACCACTGCTGCATGGCCGGAATCTCTGAGATATTCGAAATCACCGACCGGAAGACGCAGGCGTTTATCAAAGCGGACATCTACGCGCCGCATCCCGAGGAAGTGGATCCGGCCGTCGTGACAGATTACCTGGATAAATGGAACGTTGAAGCGGAAGTACACCACGGCGGAGCAAATCCGGACGGAATCGCCCTCGACGGCAAGCCCAAAACAGAAATCACGATCGCAATCGTGGCGCTCACGGTATTTGTAGAGCAACCGTAATGCCAAAGCGTGCTCGGCGCAGCTTGGTTCAGCACAGCTCCTCGGCAAGACTCAGCACAAGGAAACGGTATAATAAGGCATCAGCTGACCAAGTGTGCTGAGCATAACGATATATAATAAAGGAGAAAAACTATGGAATTCATTCATGAACCAAACAGGATCTACGGTACAGATGAAAACAACAAGGTAATCGCTGAGATTACATTTCCGGAGACGGCGCCCGGGGTTTACACCATAGATCACACGATCGTCGACAGTTCTCTGCAGGGACAGGGAATCGCGGGAAAGCTCGTGCAGGCAGCAGTGGATGACATCAAAGAGCAGGGAGGCAAGGTAGAGGCAACGTGCTCATATGCCGTAAAGTGGCTGGAGAAGCACAGCCCGAAGAAGGTCAAGTTCTTTTATATGGACGGATGCCCTTATTGCAGAAACGCCAACATAGCAATCGAGGAGCTGATCCGGGAGAATCCGGCGTACGGCGATATTGAAATCGAACGGATCAATGAACAGGATCCGCCAGCAGGATTGACTGGATACAATTATTACTATGTTCCGAGCATGTTTATCGGCAAGGAAAAAATCTATGAGGCCCAGCCCGGACAGCAGTACGATGAGATTAAGGAACATGTACGAGAAGTTTTTGAAAAGGCCAGATAATCGGCAATGAGCATCAACGATATTTACATCAGAACATTTGAAGACCTGAAGGCGGCCGTGCAGGAACTGGGATTTCTGCCGTACTTCACGAACTCTGTTTCCGGGTTTTCGATTGAGGAGCATGTGGATCCGCGGGTGTGGTTTGGAGATGAGCCCGGTACATGGGAGTGGAAGGGGCCGGTGATCAATGACCTGCAATGTGCTTACGGAAAGTTTTTTGAGCGGAAGGCAGTTTACATCAGCAGGGATTGGTTTCCGGACTTTGCGAACTACCGCCGGAACGGGTATGACTTCGACGCCCGGTATGAAGACGGATTGGCACCCTATAAAGATAAGATCCTGTATGAACTTGTGGCAAAGAACAGTCCGATTCTCTCGAAACATCTTAAAGCAATCGGCGATTACAGGAAGGGCGGCAACAAAGGCTTTGATACCCGGATTACCCGTCTGCAGTCGCAAGGGTATGTAGTCATCAGTGACTTTGTGTATATGGTTGACAAACACGGCAAGGAATACGGTTGGGGCGTTGCGGAATACGCCACACCGGA
>CACYBO010000060.1 GCA_902772685.1 uncultured Eubacteriales bacterium
GCCTTCTCCAGGATGTCCGCCTTCTCGAAGGCTCCCATGTGGCGCAGCATCATGACTGCCGCCCTGCAGATGCTTGCCGGGTTCGCGAACTTGCCGCGGCCTTCCTTGATCATTCTCTCAGCAGAGCCGTGGATCGCTTCAAACATCGCATATCTGCTTCCGATGTTGGCGCTTCCTGCAGTACCTACGCCGCCCTGCATCTGAGCCGCTTCATCGGTGATGATGTCGCCGTAGAGGTTCGGCAGAATGAATACGTTAAAGTCCTTGTTGACCAGCTCGTTGATCAGGTTTGCGCTCATGATGTCAACGTATCTGTCGTTTGTCTTGATCTCCGGATATTCCTTGGCCATCTCATAGCAGAGTTCCAGGAATTTGCCGTCGGTCTTCTTCATGATGTTCGCCTTTGTAACGATGGTGACGTTCTTGTTTCCGTTGTTCTTGGCGTGTTCGAACGCCGCTCGGGCCAGTCTCTGTGTTCCCGCAGTCGTCGTCACCTTGAAGTCGATGGAGATATCGTCGTTGATATCGATGCCCCTGTTTCCGAGAGCGTATTCGCCTTCGGTGTTCTCTCTGAAGAACATCCAGTCGATGCCCTTCTCCGGAATGACAACCGGTCTCACATTTGCGAACAGGTCGAGTTCTTTTCTCAGCTTGACGTTAGCACTCTCTATGTTAGGAAGGTTATCGCCTTTGCCCGGGGTCATTGTCGGACCCTTGAGGAGCAGGTCGCACTCTTTGATCTCGGCGAGAACATCATCAGGAACCGCCTGAAGTTTCTCAACTCTGTTTTCAATAGTAAGGCCTTTGATGGTGCGAATCTCGATCTTGCCCTGAGCGATCTCATCAGCCAGCAGCTTGTTCAGAATCTCTCTGCAGGAATCCATGATGATCGGGCCGATGCCGTCTCCATCGATGGCTCCGATAACTACCTTATCCTTTGATGCAAAATCAGGCGCAGCGGGTGCGTTCTTCATTCTTTCTACTCTGGCGAGCTGATCCTTTACGATCTGTTCAAAATGTTCCTGGTATGACATGTTTCCCTCCTGTCTATCTTCTTTAAATATATTCACAAATATATTCACACCGAATTGTTCGATGCTTCCAACTCTATTATATCAATTCTTGAACGAGTGTACAGGCGCAGGTATCCTGCCTCCCCGCTGTATGAACTGATTGCTCGAAAAACGGTTCACTTCCATTACCGGAGCCGAACCGAACAGTCCGCCCCAGTCAACCTTGTCTCCCGCCTTCATTCCATAGACCGGAATGACTCTTACGGCTGTGGTCTTATTGTTGATGACACCGATTGCCGCTTCATCAGCGATCATGGCGGATATTGTATCCTCCGGTGTGTCTCCCGGAATGGCGATCATATCCAGCCCGACAGAGCAGACGCTCGTCATTGCTTCCAGCTTGTCGAATGTGAGACAGCCCTCTTCTGCCGCCGCGATCATCCTGTTGTCCTCGCTCACCGGAATAAACGCTCCCGAGAGACCTCCGACGTGACCCGAAGCCATAATGCCTCCTTTTTTTACCGCGTCGGTCAGCATCGCAAGAGCTGCCGTACTGCCGTGTGTCCCGCAGCGTTCCAGACCCATCACTTCCAGTATCTCTGCGACACTGTCCCCGATAGCCGGCGTCGGCGCCAGCGACAAGTCCAGAATACCAAAAGGTATGCCGAGTCTGGATGAGACCTCACGGCCGACGAGCTGTCCTGCCCTCGTGATCTTGAACGCGGTCTGTTTGATCCGCTCCGCGATTTCGTCGAGAGTCGCTCCCTCCATTCCTGCGAGGGCTTCCTTGACGACGCCCGGTCCGCTTACTCCCACATTGATCACGTTCTCCGCTTCACCGGTACCGTAGAAGGCTCCTGCCATGAACGGATTATCCTCCACGGCATTTGCAAAAGCAACAAACTTGGCGCATCCGAAGCAGCTTGTATCTCTCGTAAGATAGGCGGTCTTCTTGATCAGCGGTCCCATCTTCATTACCGCGTCCATATTGATGCCGGACTTCGTGGATCCCAGATTGATGCTGGAACACATCGCGTCAGTCTCCGCAAGTGCGTAGGGAACCGCTTCGATAAAGCTCTCGTCGCTCTTCGTGCAGCCTTTCTGCACCAGCGCAGAAAACCCTCCGATGATATCCACGCCTACTGCTTTTGCAGCATCGTCCAGCGCTTTTGCGTAGAGAAGCCATTCCTCTGTTGTATTTGCACACGCCAATGCGATCGGCGTCACGGAAATGCGTTTGTTGACGATTTTAATCCCGTAGTCGTCTCCTACTTCATTCGCTGTTTGTACCAGCCTTTCCGCCAGCCTCGTGATCTTCTCATAGACACGTCCGGCGGACTCCTTGTGATCTCTGCCGAAGCAATCCAGCAGCGATATGCCCATGGTCGTGGTTCTGATATCCAGATTTTCCTTCTCGATCATATGGATCGTTTCAAGAACGTCCTTGTATATTGTCATCTCAGTCTCCTGTACTCCGGTCTCTGCCTAAATCTTATGCATCGTGTCGAAGATTTCTTCTTTCTGCACATGAATCGACAGCCCCTGCTGCTCCGCCATCTCGTGCAGCGCCACATCAACATCGTGAAAACTCGATTTGCTTTCGTCGATTTTGACGACCATGATCATCGTGAAATAGTCCTGCAGAATGGTCTGTGTTACGTCTTCGATGTTCACGTGATACTCCGCTAAGATGCCGGATACTCTGTACATGATGCCGACCTGATCCTTGCCGACAACCGTGATGATTGCTTTCATTTCAACCTCTTTCTAGAATTTATCTTTGATGGTGACAGTCTTGTGTATCAGTGCCCAGAACACCTTGATGATGGCGCCTATTACGAGCAGTCCCATGGCGATCGCGCCCGCCATCATCAGCGTCTGCACGCCGATCTGCGCCATGTTCTCGATGTCGTTTTTGAGGAGCGCCTCCATGGTGTAAAAGATCTTGGCTCCCGGAACCAGACACAGAATTCCCGGAATGACGAAGATCGTCATGGCTTCTTTGAATAAACGCGCGGCGATCCAACTGCAGAGCCCGACCATGCAGGCTCCGAAGAAGCAGCCCATGACCGGAGATCCCATGCTGTAATCTGAAATGAGGTATGTGATCCATCCCAGCGCGCCGGCTACGACACAGGCGGGAATGTGACGGGCAGGAACGCGGAATATGACCGCGAACCCGAGGGTGGCGAACAGCGCCAGCAGGAATTGTGTAAATAAGTGCATCATAACGCAATCCCTCCCAGCATGTACCAGAGTTTGATGACAACGCCCGCGCCTGCCGCCAGCGAAACGCTGATGATGCAGGCTTCCGTCAGACGAGCCACTCCCGAAAGCATGTTGCCGGACAGGAAGTCACGGATGGAATTCGTAATCGGGATTCCCGGAACAAAGAGCATGATGCAGCCGGAAATCACCGGCGCGTAGCTGACCCCGCTGATGGATGACGCCGCCAGCAGTGAACAGAACGCCGCAAAAGCGCAGCAGCAGAATCCTCTGATGAAGAAGTTGATCTCATATTTCTCAAGGAACCGGGAAATTATATAGCACATCAGCCCGACGATCACCGTCACACAGAATTCCATGGCGTTCCCACCGAAGATAACGCTGAAGCAGGCCGTAACCATTGCTGCGGACAGCGCCCGAATCCAGAACGGATAGGGCTTGCTGTTTTCAATATCATCGAGAATCTCCATCCCCTCTTCCACGGTCATGTCCGTCGTCGTAAATGATCTTGAAAACTGGTTGACCCGCGAGATCTTTGTGAGGTCCGTTTCACTGCTTCTGACTCTCTTGATATTCGTTACGGTGTTGGTCGACTCTTCATTATCTGTAGACACAAAAATACCCGTCGGTGTCGCAAAGACATCAACGTGCTCGATGCCGCAGCTTTTGCAGATGCGTTCGATGGTATCTTCGACGCGGTAGATCTCCGCGCCGCTTTTCATCATGATGTTGCCGGCCCGTACGGCCAGCATCAGTATGCCTTTCTGTTTCTTCTTATCCATGTATGGTATCTTATCACACTTTGTATAAAGATGCGTATTGTCCGCCAATCTTCATCAAATCTTCATGTGTACCTTCTTCTTTGATCTCGCCCTCATCGATCAGTATGATCCTGTCCGCGTTCCGTATGGTTGAGAGTCTGTGAGCGATGATGATGGTCGTCCTTCCCTCCGCCAGCTTGTCGAACGCTCCCTGAATGCGGGCTTCCGTAACGGTATCCAGCGCCGACGTCGCCTCATCGAGGATGAGGACCGGCGGGTTCTTCAGGAATATGCGGGCGATCGAAACTCTCTGTTTCTGTCCGCCCGAGAGGAGAACTCCCCGTTCACCTGTGTACGATGCAAAACCCTGCGGCATGGCCATTACATCATCGTAGATCTCAGCCTTTTTGGCCGCTTCAATGACTTCCTCATCCGTTGCGTCCGGTCTGCCGTACCGGATGTTCTCGGCAATCGTGTCCGGGAACAGGAAGACATCCTGCTGCACGATCCCGATATTCTTGCGCAATGTCTTTTTCTCAATTTCGCGTATATCGGTGCCGCCGATTTTGATGCTGCCTTCGTCCACATCATAAAAGCGCGGAATCAGCTGGCACAGGGTGGTTTTGCCTCCGCCCGAAGGCCCGACGATGGCAACTGTTTCGCCCTCTCTGACATGAAGATTGACGCCGCGGATGACCTCCACTTCCGCTCCTTCAGCGACTCCGCTGCGGTCACCTGCCTCATATGCGAACCAAACGTCGTCGATATCGATATCGTAGGCTGTGATCGGCTTGCCCTCTCCCGGCGCCACATCGTTTTCGGGGCTCATCCGCATGATTTCGACGAATCTGTTAAGGCCCGCCCAGCCGTTCATGAACGTCTCCATGAAGCCTGCGAGCTTTCTGATCGGCGTGATGAAGGTCGAGATATATAAATAGAAGGTGATCAGATCCGCGTAGTTCATCTCATCCCGCATGATGATCCAACCGCCGACGGCCATAATGACGACCGGCATGATGCTCATGAAAAACTCGAGAGAGGAAGCGAACAGTCCGAACGCCTTGTAGTTGTCGCACTTGGACACCTTGAACTCTTCGTTGGCCGCTGCAAACTTAGCGTAGTCTGTATCCTCGTTGGCAAAAGCCTTGCTGGTGCGTATTCCGGATAGACCTGATTCCACTTCGCCATTGATCTCCGCCAGCTTCTCCTTGACCTTTCTGGATGTTCTGATCATCCTGCGGCGGTTCAGCATAACAACGATCAGCGCAATCGGAAGCAGGATGAGTATGACCAGAGCCAGCTTCCACTGGATGGTGAACATGATGATCACGGCGCCGATGATGGTGACGCTGGCGATGAACAGATCCTCCGGTCCATGATGGGACATTTCGGTAATCTCAAACAGATCCCCCGTCATCCTCGAGAGAAGCTGTCCCGTCTTGTTTTTGTTGAAAAACGTGAAGTCCAGACTTTGCATATGGGAGAACAGATCGTCACGGAGATCCGCCTCCACTCTGACGCCGAACATATGCCCCCAGTAGGTGATGATGTAGTGCATGACGGCTTTTATAAGAAACGCCGCGGCAACGATGATCATGACATGAAAGAACGCCTCGTAAGCCTTATTCGGCAGCATGCTGTACATGGCGTGTCTGGCGACGAGCGGGAAGATCAGATCGACTGCAGATGCTATCAACGCGCAGGATAAATCCAGCACAAAAAGCCCCATGTGGGGTCTGAAATAGTCCAGGAATATGCGCATAGTCGACCTGTTGAAGTCTTTTGTCTTTCTGCTGCTCTGATTCATGCCTTGATTCTAACACATCGGACTCTTAATATCCATTCAGTTTCCTTGTGCGTGCCCCTAAAAAAAGTTATAATCATGGTGAGTTTTTGCGCGACAGCATCAGGAGGATTTTCATGACGAGTATGGGCGCGCTGGATGTGATTCTGGCACTCGCGAAAGTATTTATCATGATCCTTCCCGGCTACATCATCATGAAGCTGGGAATCATCAATACAAACCATACACAAGGGGTATCGAATATCATCACTTATGTGACATACCCCTGTCTTGTTATAGCAGCTATGCAGATGGAGTTCTCCATGGAGAAACTGGCGAACTGCGGATATGTTGTGCTTATCTTCATCGGCGTTGTTATCATCGCCATGATCATCTCAAAGATCCTCACCTCTATCATTAAAATGCCTGTTTCCCAGAGCGGAATCATGGCGTTCATGATGGTATTCGGAAACACCGGATTTCTGGGGCTTCCTGTCCTGGACGGACTGTTTGGCAAGGAAGGCGTCTTCTACGGAGCCATCTGTGACTCATCCTTTGATGTTCTGATGTTCACCATCGGCGTGACGCTCATCCGTCAGGCCGCCAAGGGTGAAGAGAAGATGGGCTTCAAAGAGACGATCAGCGGGCTGATCAATCCGTGCTTCATCGGTGTTCTCATAGGGCTTTTGTTCTATGTGTGCCGGATTACCCTGCCGCCTATTATCGGCGGACCGGTTGACATGATCGGAAGCGCGACGAGTCCTTTGGCCATGATGGTCGTCGGTGCGCATCTCGCACGGATCAGTTTCAAGGATATGTTTACGAACAAACCGGCATACCTGGTATGCCTGCTGAAGCTTCTGGTCGCTCCGGCAATCGCTCTGATCCTGGTCAAGCTGATCATCGGCGGAGGCACACTGTTCGGAACAGTGATTATCATGGAAGCGGCGATGCCTTGCGCGATGCTTTCGGTTATTCTAAGTGAGAGATATCACGCGGATGTTGAATTCGCCACAAAAGGCGTCATGCTTACCACGATACTTTGTCTGATCACCATCCCGATCGTTGCGATCACACTGCAGCACATATTGACTATATAACAGATGGATAATGGATATGACGGAATAATGGAATATGTGACCCTGTACTTTACGACAGGCGTGCGCTGGGTCTGCATGGGGCTGGCAATCCTCATACTGCTGCACCAGATTTTTGCCTTGCTCAGAATGCGGAACCCTTCTGAGATCTGGGCTTATCTGAAGTGCCCGGACGGCAGTTCCGTTCCTCTCACCCATTGGGAAAACCTCATGGGCCGCGCCCGCGGATGCGATATCATCCTCAATCTCAGCGGCGTCTCGAGAAGTCACGGTACGCTCATCCGGGATTCCGAGGGAATATGGGAATACACAGATCTTAACTCTAAAAACGGTTCATATATAAACGGCAGAAAAGTGACGGAGCCTGCTGTTCTGCGTGCAGGAGACACTCTGACTGTCGGCGGCGGCGATTTCCAGCTGTATCCGCTCAGCACGAGAGAGCGGCTCGAAAACATCGAAAAGAGAAAGCGCCACACGAAGCGGACTTCACCGTGGCTGTCGATGCTGGCTATTACAGTATTCCAGCTGCTCACAGTGATCCAGTTCCACATTTCGCTGGGAGATGAGTACCCCGGCTCGCTGACCGCTGCTTTTATTCTGGTGAGTCTTGTGATGTGGGCTTATGTCATATTCCTGCGCATTCTGAAGAGGACCGGTTTTGAAGTCGAGCTGATTGCCTTCTTCCTTTCCACGCTGAGTATTTCACTGACAGCGTCGGCTTATCCATATGCCGTCATGAAGCAGGCGATCTGCGTTCTTTTGGGCGTGATGCTGTTCTTCGCCATGTGCTGGCTCCTGCGGGATCTTCACAAGGCCAAGAAACTCATCCCGATATTCCTCGCGGCCAGTGTGCTTTTGCTCATTGCGAACCTCGCAATCGGAACGGTTGCTTACGGTTCCCAGAACTGGATCAGCATCGGCGGGTTCACCTTCCAGCCATCGGAAATCGTGAAGATTGTTTTCATCTTTGTAGGTGCCGCTTCTCTGAATGAGCTGCAGCAGCGTAAGAATCTGGCGATATTCCTGGGCTTCAGTATTTTCTGTCTGGGCTGTCTCGCAATTATGGGAGACTTCGGCACCGCCATCATATTCTTCTCCACATTCCTCGTCATCTCCTTCCTCAGGAGCGGCGACTTCACCAAGCTGTTCCTGGTACTGGGAGCTGCAGGTCTGATGGGAATGATGGTGCTCCGGTTCAAACCGTACATCGCTGACAGGTTCTCTGTCTGGGGTCACGTGTGGGACGATCCTACCGATAAGGGCTTCCAGCAGGTTCAGACTATGACGTCCATCGCCAGCGGCGGCATACCGGGCCTTGGAGCCGGTGAAGGAAATCTCAGCGATGTTGCTGCGGCAAGCACCGACCTCGTCTTTGGTATGCTGGCCGAAGAGTGGGGCCTTGTGATTGCAGTTCTGGCCGTGCTCTGCATCATCACCCTTGGCGTATTCGCCTACCGGTCCATCATCGCCGGCCGTTCGACGTACTACTCCATCGCCGCCTGTGCTGCAACTTCCATGTTCATGTTCCAGACGATTCTCAACGTCTTCGGTTCTGTGGACCTGCTGCCGCTCACCGGCGTAACCTTCCCGTTCGTATCATCGGGCGGAACAAGTATGATCGTATCGTGGGCGATGCTGGGATTCCTGAAGGCGGCGGATACCCGTCAGAACGCGAGCCTGGCCGTACGCATACACGAGAAGGATCCGGATAAGGGACTGACCTCCGTAGAATCCGTGTCCGCAGTTGACATCTACGATCCTGAAGATCTCTACGCTCTTCTGGGTGAGGAATACAGAAAACCTTCCGGCAAAGGCAAGAAGCCTGAACCGAAGAGAGAAAAAGCGGAGCCGAAGCGCACGCAGCCTGAGCCGGAGCGCACGCAGGCCGAGCCGGAACGCCGCCTGTTTACGCGCAAAAAATCCGCGCCTGCGGAGCCCGCGGCAAAACC
>CACYBO010000061.1 GCA_902772685.1 uncultured Eubacteriales bacterium
AACCCTTGATACTTCGTCAGGCCGGTGGTTGAAGGACTGAAAATGCGGATCAACTGCAGCCCAAAATCGTCTAGCCCTTCTTTTCCACACTGCATCCCCGACAATTCCAGGTTTGTATGTATCTAATCTATCACAAATTCTTCAATTGCAAAAGCAAAAGCCTCGGGGATGGCACATCCCGGGGCTTTCATTACTTGTTCAGGAGCCGCGTTTCAGTATAACAGTTTACCTCATCACAACCTGCATGATCTTTGCAATTGCTGGTTTTGCTTCAGGAATCGGGAACAGCGGATACACGTGGTTCATCTCTTCGGCGACGATCAGTTCGTTCGACGGATCTTCATCGAGCTTATTGAAGAATCTGACGGTATCGGGATAAAGGATCTCATCCGTCCCGGTAAAAACAGTCACATTGCGAAGACCGTTCAGTTCCCCGTAGATCGGGCTGACATGCCGGTCATGGACGTCGCTGCCGCCCTTCCATCGTTCTGCACAAAGCTGGAGGTGCAAAGGCGACAGGAACGGGTCCTTGGATTCATAGTCTTTGATCTGCTCATTTTCCATGGATAGATCGACCCACGGGGAGAGCAGAACCAGTTCATCCGGCAGGCGGATCCCATCCAGCTTAAACTGCTCTGCCAGGGCCGCAGAAAAACCGCCGCCCGCGGAATCACCCATCAGAACGATCTTTTCATCAGGATGCGCTTCACAGTATCCCTTGTACAGCGGAACAACGAAATCAAAGGCTTCCTGCCAGGTCGCAAACGGCAAAAGCCGGTATGCCGGTACGATCATCTTTGCATCTGTTTCTCTGATGATCCTCTCTATCAGCCTCCAGTGAGACGGGGTGATGTCCATAAAATACGCGCCGCCGTGAAGGTAAAACACCGTGATTCCGGCGCAGCCGTCCTCATTGGCATAGAACACACGGCCGTTTGGCTGATCCTCAAATCTTGTCTTTGGAATGAGTGGAGGCGGCGTTGGCTTCTCTCCCTTCTGAAGGGCTTTTTCAATCGTCTGCTCTGCGTTTTTATCCATATACAAGGAGAACAGTTCCAGAATGTCAGACATTACTTTTGCGTTAAAACTTTTGCTCATTGATCGATACCTCCTTGTGGACATAATACCACACTTCGGTCAATTTTTCTGAATATTTCGGCAAAATAAAAGCCCGGGAATGATAAGACCCCCAAAGACTAACTTTGGGGGTCTCTTCAACAAATCAGGGATTATTATAATTATCCGGTTTCTCTATTTCTTGTCTATTTCACTGTGACCTTAATGACTGCGCATACGCCGTTCTGCGCATAGGCGTAGACATTGCAGGTTCCCTTCTTCACTCCCTTGATCGCGCCCTTCGAGCTGACGGTCGCGATCTTGGCATTTGATGTCTCATACTTGATCACGCGGTGCTTCTTCACCTTGAGCTTCTTCGAAGCAGGTACTGCTTTTGCCTTCAGACTGAAGGTCTTTTTCACCTTCACGGTGACCTTGTTCTTCTTTGCTTTTGTGGTCACCTTCTTGCTGTTTCCGACCTTGCCGCCGGTAGTCGCTGCGTGTACTGTTTTAGAGGTGCTCAGGACATTGTTGTTCTTGTCCAAAGCCACCAGAATGAACTTGTAGTACGTTCCCTTCTTGAGCTTCTTGCCGGCGACCTTCTTCACGGTCAGGCTGTTCTTCGAGAGAACCTTCAGTTTCTTATACTTGTTGCTCTTGCCGCACTTGTTGGCGTAGAGGACGTACTTCTTGGCGCCACTGACTTTCTTCCAGGTGAGTTTGACGCTGGTTTTCGTCGTCTTGGATGCCTTTAATCTAAGCAAGCCGAAGGCTGTACCCTTCGGGTCGCTGTCGCTCTTGAGTGCAAGGATTGCCTTCTCTGCTGCAACAGAAGAGGCTCCCGGTCCGAAGGCCGTTCCGTCTGCTCCCATCTGCTGTTCAGGACTGATCTTCGGGATCGGTTCTGTCTTCGTCTCGCCACAGATCGTGCAGGTGTATGTCTTGACGCCCTCTGCTGATGCTGTAGGCTGCTTTGTTACCCTGCCTGCATCCCAGTCGTGTCCGCTTTCCAGAACTACGCTCTTCGCAGGAGCGTTCCCATCTGTAATCGTTGCAATCATTACTTCTGTACTCTGTGACTGCGGACTGAGGTTCACGTCTGTCTTTACTTTACCTGCTTTGCCGCCGACCGGCTGCGTCACATCAACAGCTTTCAGCGTAAGTGTTCCTGCCGTCTCGGATGAATTCTGACTCTGTCCTTTCATGGCCGCAACTGCTGCGATGGCTTTGGGATCTGTCGCTTGGATCGTTCCACCCGAATGGATAATCTGTACATTTTCGCCCAAAATACCAAAATATCTGGACTGTATATTCGCTTCTGTATTTTTCGTGATGGTCAGATTATTACTAAATGAGATTCCTGCAAACGTACTTCCGACGATATTAAGTTTGCTGCCTGAGATGACCGCATTGTTTCCGGACAATGCCGGTCCCTGAACAGTGTCCTCTCCATCTGTTGCCGGAGATATTGTTATTTCAAGATCCGTACCTGTCATCTCCAGATCTTCAAATACGCAGTCCGAATTTGCTTTTATAACTGCGTCTTTTATGATTGCTTTGTCAATCTGCATAGCCTCACTCATATTCGGATTTGATGCATTTGGCCCTGGTGTAACTTGCGTGATATTGTATGTTCCACCGTCTATAGTGACCGAAACTTTTTCATTCGCTGAAGGCGGCACGGTACGTATCCATCCGCCTGTGATTGTAACATCACAACCAGTCATAACAGCGTCCTTATACAGCATCAGTCCTGGCATTGTCGTGGTCTGCAATCTGGCATTGTTAAACACGGATTTATCCGATCCAGTTCCACTGCCGAATGACATAGAAGGACTCTTGATATCTGCGTTATCCACTGTAACCTTTCCCCATGCGTTCAGACCGGGCATTAAGGTTACAATCAATTTTGCCTTGTTATTGATCGTAAAATCCTTGCAGCTCATGAATGCATTGGATAATTTCAAGGTTCCGTCCCCGGTAATTACCAGATTGCCGCTTCCGTTAATACAAGGTCCATTAAATGTTAGTTCGTTGTTACCGCTGATTTTTATCGTGGTGGTCGTACCCGCTCCAAGATTGATTTGCTCACCGTACGTGCTGTCCGACATCGTGTAGGTCCAGTTGCCTTGGCCATCTTGCACTTTTTCCACATCGGCTGCGTTTGACGTCACCGTTGCCAACGCAAACAACACAGCAAACACTGCTATTACAACAACAGTCGAAACAGAGGTATGCCATTTCCTCAGCTGTACATTCATATTTCCCTCCTGTTTTCTGATTCGCTATTTCACTGTAACCTTTTCATTGACTGTAACTTAATATAGCTGTGATATTAAAATCTAACGGATATTAAAAAAATAACACGAAATGCCTGACTTGTCCACAATGCAATACGTTAGGCACTTTAAGAATAAAAGCCTCAGGAACGCTGAGTCCCCAAGGCTTTATTGTTATGTCATATATCTTCTCTGCAGTATTATTGTAATCCGTCAATCCATGTGCGTATTTCATCTTCTGAAGCGTCGCCGGCAAATCTCTTTCCTTCGAGCCAGTTACCGCTTCCCGCGTTATCTGCGAGTTTTTGTCCGCTCTGTCCGATGTCACTGCTGCCCGATGTACAGAACGGAATCATTGTAATACCGTCAAAGTCATAGCTTTCTACAAATGTATCCATAATGCGTGGCTCTTGTCCCCACCAAATAGGATATCCGATGTAGATTGTCTTGTATCCTTCAAGCGATATTTTATCGCTGCCGATTTCAGGGCGTGCAGACGAATCATTCTGCTCATGCGTTGTACGGCTGTCTGAATTGTCATAGTCGATATCTTCACTTGTATATTCTTCTGCTGCTTTGATTTCATATA
>CACYBO010000062.1 GCA_902772685.1 uncultured Eubacteriales bacterium
AGATCATAATCCTTCTGGCGATGAATTTCACATCTTCACCTGCATCAAGCATTTTAGCAAGATAAAAGACAGCCGCCTCAGGATCGGAGCCGCGCATGCTCTTGATAAAGGCGGAAATAGTATCGTAATGATTGTCATCCTGCTTGTCGTAGTGGATGACCTTCTTCTGAATGCATTCAGAGGCAATTTCAGCCGTGATGTGAATGCATCCGTCATTGGACGGAGCAGTTGTCAGGACAGCCAGTTCAAAGGCGTTCAGAGCCCGTCTGGCATCGCCTCCGGAGCGCTCAGCAAGGAATGCGGCGGCATCTTCATCGAGTATCGGATGATAGGCGCCCATTCCCTTTACACTGTCGGAGGCAGCACGTTTTAAGAGAGTCGTGATGTTATCATCACTGAGCGGATGGAGAGCAAAGAGCATGGAGCGCGAGAGCAGGGCGCGGTTCACCTCAAAGTATGGGTTCTCGGTTGTCGCACCGATCAAAGTGACGGTGCCGTCTTCCACATAGGGAAGGAGATAGTCCTGCTGTCCTTTGTTGAAACGGTGGATCTCGTCGATGAAAAGGATGGTCCTGCGCCCGTAATAGCCCTTGTTGTCCTTCGCCTTTTTGACGACGGCCTCCATGTCTTTTTTGCCGGCAGTGGTCGCGTTGATCTGGGAAAAAACAGACTTTGTGACATGTGCGATGACCTTGGCGATTGTGGTCTTGCCGGTTCCGGGAGGCCCGTAAAAAATGACAGAGCGCAGCTTGTCGGCCGCAATGGCGCGGTACAGAAGCTTATCCTTTCCCAGAATATGCTCCTGGCCGACAATCTCATCCAGACTCTCCGGGCGCATGCGCAGCGCGAGCGGAGAGTCGGCCTGTTTATTCTTAGCTGCTGAGTACTCTGCCAGATCCATGGTGATTCTATCAGTTTGTAAACTTGACGGCTGTGCCGTATGCCAGTACTTCGGAGGCTCCCTGCATGACCTGTGAAGAGGTGTAGCGCACGTTGATGACGGCGTCCGCTCCGATGGCGATAGCGTTGTCGATCATGCGGCTGGTCGCTGTCGCGCGGGAGGTGTTCATCATCTCGGTGTAAGAGGTGAGCTCACCTCCGACCAGAGTCTTGAAGCTGTTGAAAATGTCCTTTCCGGCATGTACAGTCTGCACCATGGCACCCTGTACCATGCCGAGTACCTGAAACTCTTTTCCCGGAATGTGGTCAATGTTCACAACAATCATCGTTAAACTCCTTTCAGGATACGTGACTTCTTGTTATAAAGCTTAAGATCAAATCTGAGCGAGCGCCTGTTCGAGGTCTTCAATCAGATCATCGACGTCTTCAATACCGGCTGAATAGCGGATCATCTCCGGAAGGACACCGCAGTCCCTCAGTTCCTGATCGCTCAGTTGCCGGTGTGTGGAAGAGGCGGGATGGAGTACGCAGGTGTGCGCATCAGCCACATGGGTAGCAATCATAGCTACCTTCAGATGCCCCATAAACTCCTCGGCTTTCTCACGGCCGCCGTCCAGTCCGAATGAGATGACGCCGCAGGTGCCGTTCGGCATATATTTCTGAGCCAGTTCGTAGTCCGGACAGCTCTTAAGTCCCGGATAGTTGACCCATTTGATCTTATCGTGAGCTTCCATGAACTGCGCGATTTTATGAGCGTTCTCACAGTGGCGCTTCATCCTGACACTGACCGATTCAATACCGAGATTCAGAATATAGGCCGAGAACGGCGACGGGATCGATCCGAAATCGCGCATCAGCTGAGCGGTTGCCTTGGTGATAAAGGCGCCGCCCATGCCAAACTGCTCAGCGTATACGATGCCGTGGTAGGAGTCATCCGGCGTGGTAAGCCCCGGGAATTTATCCTTGTGGGCCATCCAGTCGAAGTGCCCGCCGTCGATGATGGCGCCGCCGACAGCCGAGTCGTGTCCGTCAAGGTACTTGGTCGTGGAGTGGGTGACAATATCGGCTCCCCACTCGATCGGACGGCAGTTGATCGGCGTTGCGAACGTGTTGTCGATGATAAACGGAACACCGTGGTCATGCGCCGCCTTTACAAATTTCTCAATATCGAGAACGTTGAGAGCGGGGTTGGCGATCGTCTCGCCAAAGACTGCCTTGGTATTCGGTCTGAAAGCTGCGTTCAATTCTTCCTCTGTGCAGTCCGGAGAGACGAAAGTAAAGTCGATCCCCATTTTTTTCATCGTCACCTGGAACAGGTTGAAGGTTCCGCCGTAGATCGCGGAGGAGGAAACGATGTGATCGCCTGCGTTGGCGATGTTGAAGACAGCAAAGAAATTGGCGGCCTGTCCGGAGGAGGTCAGCATACCGGCGCTGCCTCCCTCAAGTGCGGCAAGCTTGGCCGCAACCATGTCGCAGGTCGGATTCTGAAGTCTCGAGTAAAAATAACCGCTCGCCTTCAGGTCGAACAGATCTCCCATGTCTTTGCTGCTGTTGTATTTGAATGTGGTGCTCTCGATAATCGGGATCATGCGCGGCTCGCCGTTGCCCGGTGTGTAGCCGGCATGAATGCATTTGGTATCATTTCGCATGGCGTGACTCCTTTGAAATCTTTCTTTAAATATCAGGTTTAAATCATAGCACAGGATATGCTATAATTCAAATAATGTAAACTTGTAAAGAGGCTGGTAAGGAGGCGCTTTTTTATGCCTATTAAGATACCGAAAGGACTGCCTGCCGAAGAGACGCTCCACCGGGAAAATATTTTCACGATTCTTGATGAGCGGGCAGGCACTCAGGATATTCGTCCGCTGAGGATTCTCGTTCTGAATCTGATGCCGACGAAAATAGCAACGGAGACACAGCTGGCCAGACTTCTGGGCAACACACCGATTCAGATTGATCTGGAGCTGATGGCAGTGGGCAGCCATGTTCCGAAGAATACGTCGCGTGAGCATATGATCACGTTCTACAAATCATTTGAGGAACTGAAGGAGTATTACTATGACGGCATGGTCATCACCGGCGCACC
>CACYBO010000063.1 GCA_902772685.1 uncultured Eubacteriales bacterium
ATGACCGGAACGAATATACTGAACATAGCAATCGGCATCGCCGGCGGAGTCGTGGTCAGCTGTGCGGTGTTCAGATATCTGCACAGTTCAGCATCCGTAATCGACGCTCATGCCAAGCCAATGACGAGAACGCAGCTGTTCAGGGGATCCTTCTTTGCGGGACTCGTCATCGTCATAGCGCCGGTCATCCTGACAGGGCTGTTTTACCTGTGCGTCATGGGAGCCCATGCTTCCGGCGATATGGTGGAGACCCTGAAAGGATGGGGATTTGAAAACTACAAGGATATGATGCATGCACTCACCGCATCCAATATCTTTGGCTGGATACTGGACAACATTCTGGTGATCGGCTTTACCTACTGTGTATCGTGTTTCGCGGCGATTCTGGCGGGAACGGCCGTCGTACAGGCGCTCCTTTCACTCGTGCTCGTTGCGCTGCCAACCGTGATATACACATTCTTCATGGGATATATGACCACATTCCTGTACGGCTATGACGGAGGCATGGATCTCTACGGATATCTTTCTCCGTATGCGTATCTGGTGATGAGAGAGGGGTATCCGTTTACGCTGGTGCCGATCACGCTCATCGTGTTTGCGGTCATCTCGGTGCTGCTGGTCTTTGCGGCAGCAGCCATATACAAGAGGATCAAGCTCGAAAATGAAGAGAATACGATCGTTGTGCCTTACGTAGCGGAACTTCTGGTGATTTTGCTCACCACCATCGCGGTATCGATGACGATGTTCATCGCAAGGAGCTTCCTGTCGATCGACACACCGGCAGGCGCGGTCATCACAATTATTCTGGCGACCGTCGTGTTCTTCCCGGTGTTCTGCATGATCGCCGACCAGAGCTTCAGGATTTTCAAAAGCAGGAACGCGAAGGTCTTCATCATATATGCTGCGGTAATATGCATCGTTCTGGCGGTTACACTCTTCGACGCGACGGGATTTGAAAAGAGGATTCCGGCGGTGTCGGATGTCAAGTCTGTGACCATTATGGACAACAACCTGATCCGCACGGACTTTAAGGGCATCAGCGATGAGGACACAATCGCCCTGATCACAGATCTGCACAGAAGCATTGCGGAAAGGGGAGAGGGCACGGAGGAAGAGATCAACACCCCGATTGACGGTCAGAACAGTTCTATAAACGGATCTATCGGCGGCATTGAGATCACCTACAAACTCAACAGCGGCAAGACGATTAGGAGAATGTATCCAGCTATTCTGTCGGAATCCTACGCTGCGTACGGACAGTTCTACAACAGCAAGGCAGTCAGAGAGCATGAGTGCTTCAATGAAGCGGAGCCGCTGAAGGTGGGGCAGTATCTGGCGCTCAACGATACACATGTGGATAAAGACGGTGAAACCATTAATGACAAAACATACATGGTACCGGAGGGTGATTTAACCGGACTGGTCGAGGCGGCAAACAAAGATATCAGAAACTGGACAGCTGAGAACCGGAAAATCTTCGTTTACGAAGAATACACACCGGAAAAGGATAACTCCGCATACAGCCTCAGTGTAAACGTTGACTACAGACAGCCGCAGACCAGGGTGCTGGAACTCGAAAGCGAAGCAGCCTACTATTACTTCACAACACAGGATAAGAACATCGCGGAATTCATTGAAGAGCATCCGGATCTCATGTCCGGCAAGAACGTGATTGATGCAGACGATCCGATATGGGGCGGAAGTGACGAGTAGTATTAAGTACCTGGAAAACACCTCAGGCAAAAACAATAAAAAGGACCGGCGCATTAGATGCGCCGGTCCTTTGCTTTTGATAATCCTTTGTGCGCGAACGGCCGTATCGTTCTACACTTCGATCGCCATGTCGCCTACTGTGAAGTTGTCGATGAGGCGGGTCGATCCGATGCGCACAGCCATGGCGACAACGTCGCCTTTGCCGAAGGTTTCGATTGGCTGCATGGACATTCCGTCAACGACTTCCACATAGTCCACGTCCGCCATCGGCTCAGTCGCCAGGTTGGCTTTCATAGCATCGAGAAGTTCTTTTGAGTCGGAGCAGCCGCCGCGGATCATATCCTGACCGAGACGCAGCGTCCTCGAGAGGATCTGCGCAGCCTTGCGTTCTTCAGGATTCAGATAGACGTTCCGCGAGCTCATAGCCAGTCCGTCCTCTTCTCTCACGGTAGGACAGCCTACGACGTCTACGTCAAAGTTCAGATCTCTGACCATCCGGCGGACGACAGCAAGCTGCTGGGCGTCCTTTTTGCCGAAGTAGATTTTATCAGGCTGAACGATGTTCAGGAACTTCGCTATTACAGTGCAGACTCCCCGGAAGTGGTTTTCTCTCGTCGCGCCGCAGAGAGTGTCTGAGACAACGTCTACATCGGCGTAGGTACAGAAGTCGGGAAAATACATCTCCTCCGGTTCCGGATGGAACACAACATCGACGCCGTGAGCTTCGAGAATCTGACAGTCTCTTTCGAAATCTCTCGGGTATTTGGAGAGATCTTCGTTAGGTCCGAACTGAATGGGATTGACGAAAACCGACGCTACAGTATAGTCATTGTCCTCATTGCTGTAGTCCATAAGGGAGGCGTGTCCTTCGTGGAGATATCCCATGGTAGGGCAGAGGCCGATCGTCTGGTCTGCGTTTTTCCATGTTTCGATCTGAGCATGCATCTCAGCTATTGTTGTTATTACTCTCATTGATTTATCCTCGCTTGTCAGAGTCCGGTTTATATTGCCTTTGCATTAGTAAAGACGTTTCAGTGCTTCTTCGTTCTTCATCTGGAAGGAGTGGTCCTCATCCGGGAATGTCTTGGCTTTGACTTCCTCGTCGTAGGCTTTGAATGCTTTGACCATCTCTTCACCGATATTCGCGAAGTGCTTGACGAACTTCGGAACGTAGTCAGTGAAAGTGCCCAGCATATCCTGGTAAACGAGGATCTGTCCGTCACACTCTGTTCCGCCGCCGATACCGATGGTCGGGATCTCAAGTTTGCTTGTGATGAGCGCGGAAACAGGGGCAGGGATGCATTCCAGAACGACTGAGAAGGCGCCGGCTTCCTGAACGGCAAGAGCGTCTTCGAGGAGCTCTCTGGCTGCGTCTTCCGTCTTGCCCTGTACGCGGCATCCGCCGAAGGCGTTGATGGACTGAGGAGTCAGACCGATGTGCGCCATGACAGGGATACCTGCTTCTGTCATCGCCTTTATCTGCGGGCAAACGCGTGCGCCGCCTTCGAGCTTGATGGCCTGACAGTGTGTTTCC
>CACYBO010000064.1 GCA_902772685.1 uncultured Eubacteriales bacterium
AGGCATTCTTCGATGGTCGTCCATACGGAGAATCCGAAGTCTGAATCTGTGTTTCCATAGTTGTCGCCGTCACGAACGTCTACTCTGTCGATCTTGTCGAAGAGATGTACTGCCGCATACTTAGCAAATACGTCAGCCATGCCCGGCTCTACGCCTGATCCGCAGACTGCGATCTTGCCGGATGCTTCCCATTCCTTCTGCTTCGCGAACTGATAGTCTCCCAGTTTAATGTAGGACAGCTCATATGGTTTCTCAGGATGCTCTGTTCCGAGTGTCATTGCGCAGTCAAGATATCCGATCTTCAGCTCAAGGCATGTGTCGAAGATAGTCTCATTCATTCTAGGGTCGCATGCGTTCATCGCAAAGTCGCATCCATGCTCTGCCACTACCGCCTTGATGCTCTCTGGATCCATGGCGTTGATCTGTGCAGGAACGAACTTGCCGCCGCCGCAGATTTCATTCGCAACTTTCTCTGCTCTTGCCAGGTCATAGTCTGCTACGACTACCTTTTCAGCCCAGTCGCCTTCTGCTCCGGCTCTCTGGATGATTTTTGCAGCTGAAGTTCCAACTCCGCCGGCTCCGATAATAAGTAATTTCATAGTTCTTACCTCCTATAAATAATCACTATTATTTATTTGCTGTTTAAGCGGCGCTGCAGTTTTAACCGTGCACCGTACTCTTGACTTAATTGTAAGACTATTCTGCCGCTCGTGCAATGAGCCTTTTGCTTTATTAATGTATTTATTTGCTGTCCTTGAGGTCGATGAGAATCAGTTCATAACCGATACCCTTGAAAACACTTCTCAGGCTGAGGGCATCCGAACTGAAGTAGTTGGCGCTGGAAACGGACGGCTCTTCGGTCAGAGTGTTGAGCAGCTCGTCCCTTCTGGACATTTCTTCGCCGACTCTGTTCTGGGCTTCGATCTTCCCGATCAGGCTCTCGCGATCCATTCTGTACCGCAGAACCCGGAACTGACCGGACAGCCCCGTGCACCGTACCAGGAATTCCGCCTCACCGTCATAGTTTCTGATGACCCTGAGAAGCTCGGCGTTCGTTCCGATTCTCCTGAGTGATTTCGCGACATTATCGTTAAAGTTGTACACGAGTATGCTCAGGCTTGTAAGCGGCCCCGGGAATTTTTCCTTTGTGGTCACCATGTAGTTGCTTCCCGACGCAATGAGATTCTCGCCCAGCTCCCGCAGAAGCTTATACGGCTCTGCCAGTATCCTGTTGATATCCCTGCTCATCACCTCTTCAAGCTCCGGTTCGCCTGTTTTGACTTGTGCATAGTCGTCATATATGTCTACGTCAACGATTGTCGGTTTGACTTTGAACTTGTTGAGGTAATCGGCGTAGACGCCCTTGACCTGCCGTCTTATAGCGTCCTCTATCTGATCCGGTGAACATCTGGTGTATTTGGCTTCGATTTCCCTGCTGATGATCTTACCTATGTAAGTCTTCCGGTACTCCAGCGGATGCATGCCGAACCATTGCTCAAAATGTTTGATGTAATATCTCACTGCCGAAAAGCCGGTTTCCTCGGCGATGGTTCCGATTTTCTTATTTGTACCGAGCAGCAGCTTTTCGGATTCTTCAACTCTTATGTAGCTGAGCAGGTCCTGAAAACTGAGTCCCGCCGCTTCCTTGATGATATGGGACAGATAATAGATGCTAAGGTGTTCACGTTCTGCGATTTCGCTGAGTGTGAGTTTCCTGTTGTAGTTTTCATACATGTAGTCGGTGATTCTGTTCAGTCTGCCGGCGAGGATTTTGTTGCCTTTGTTTTTCGCCTCGTTCTTGAACTTACCGTCTTCCATGACAAAGTATCTGAAGTCGGACATGAGACACGCAATCAGGTTGTGTGTGCTCTCAATCACCTTGTGCTCATAGCCGTAACCTTTCTGAAGCACTTCCATCATGATTCTCGCCAGAATCCCCCTGAGAACATCCAGACTCTCATCGCTGTCATCTTCCATCTCGGTGACAAAGAAGCTGTTCTTCAGATTGTCATAGTATCTGGAGAAATATGAGAGATCGAGCTGGAGCATCATGACCATATTGTCTTCGCCGGTGTTCTCAAAACTGTGCATTTCCCGGTCATTCAGAATATACACATCACCCTGCTTGAGATTGTAGGTGTAGTACCCATTGCGCAGAGTAATGGTTCCGTCCAGAACGTACACGACTTCCATGTCATCATGAAAATGAATCGGGTACTCTTCGATGTTTGCTGTGATCACATTGATCGGCAGCTCATCTCTGTACATGATTTTTTCTTTTAACATTTTTCCTGACCTCTAAAGACTAGAATTATGTAAACCAAATAGCGCTTCTGTAAATATTTGGTTCAACAATCGGAAACCCTTGTGATTAAGCGTATTTCGAGGGTTATCCACAGCATTTTTAAAATTGTATACAATTTAATCCAAAGATGGCTGTGGATAACCATATTTTTACTATTGTTGAAATTTCAACGGTTTCAGCTGTCAAGTTTTATTTTCGATACATGTTTATCCACAGGATTTTGTCGATTTATATCATCTTCATCGCAAAACCTTCAAAAACGTGGATTTTCAGCGGTTTTCGGGCTTTTTGTAATTTATTTACTGGAAATAATAATCTATTTTCTTACACCGCAAATTAATAATTGACAGAATAATTATAATCCCACTTTTTTGCTATTTCAATAAATAATGTTGTTGTTTTGATGCGCAGATGCATATTCGTTGACTTTTTTGTCTGTCCGCATTACACTTTCCATGATGTTGTTGCTGTTTGATAAAGGAGCACTAGATGATGGGTACAACAAAATTATACCAAAACGATGTATATACTAAAAAATGGGATGCAACAGTAACCGGCGTTTCTGAGAATGGAATCTATCTTGATCAGACCGCTTTCTTTCCTGAAGGCGGCGGTCAGAGCTGCGATTGCGGGACGGTTCAGATCATAGATGATGCTTCCGGCCCGGTCCTGCAGGTTGTGGACGTGCAGGAAGACGGAAACGATGTGGTGCACCGTGTGGTGACCGCAGACGGCAGCCCTGCTGCCGGACTGGCTGAAGGCTGCCGTGTCCGCTGTGAACTTGACTGGTCCCGACGGTTTGACAATATGCAGCGTCACTGCGGTGAACACATTCTCTCCGGAATCTTCTATCAGGAGTGCGGCGGCGTGAACCGCGGTTTTCATATGGGAGACGACTATATGACCATCGACATCAGCCTTGAGGATGAACCAACGAATCCCGAAAGGATAAAACCGGATAGTATCGACTGGGAGACAGCGCTCCACTGTGAACGTCTGGCCAATGAGGTCGTGTGGTCCAATGCGCCCGTCTCCGTATTCCGTTTCGACAACAGAGAGGATGCTGAGAAAATGCCTTTGCGCAAGAAACTCGCCTTTGACGAGGATATTTCCATCGTATGCGTCGGGTCACCTGAACATGCTGCTGACTGTGTCGCGTGCTGCGGCACCCACCCGTCCAGCGCCGGCCAGGTCGGTCTGATCAAACTATATAAAGTCGAAAAATACAAAGAAATGTTCCGCGTTTATTTCGAAGCCGGCGCCCGCGCCCTCAGGGATTACGACATGAAGCATGATATGCTGACAGATCTCTCTAACAGTTATTCATCTTCCATTGAAGATTTCCCGGATAAAATACGCGGTCTCGAACAGCGTGCCGCAGACGCCAAGGGAGAACTGATCCAGCTCAAGCGCGCTTTCACGGAGATTGAATGCGCCTCTCTGGACGCACAGCTTGAAACAGCGGATGCGAATGTTGTTGTCCATCATCTGGAGCACTTCTCCATGGACGACGCCTTCAACATGGCCAAATCCTATATGGGCAAGGACAGATGCCGCGGCAAGCTGATTCTGCTTTACGCAGAGCCGGCGACATCCTTCATCCTCGTCAGCGACGGCAAGATCCACTGCGGCAGCCTGGTCAAGGAATATGCAAACTTCTACCAGGGCAAGGGCGGCGGCAGCGACGTTTCAGCCAGAGCCATATTCACCAGCGATGAAAACGCATCGTTATTTGCCGATTTGCTGCGGAAGCATTTGACTTAACCAGTGAACGAGCGACTGTGCCGAGCGATTTCCGCAGGAGCTGCAGCAGTCATCCGTTAAATGAAATAAAAAAACAGAAAAACCTCAGACACGTTCGAGAGCAATGCTCGAGTTTGTCTGAGGTTCTGTTTTTTATCTCGTTTGCTGTTTACTTAATGTAGAGGTCCACAGTCCTTCTGCCCCAGGACACTGCCTGCCCTCTCGAGTTGAAGAACAGGTCGATACGGTTGCCTTTGATCGCGCCTCCCGTATCCTCGGCGTGGACTTCGCCATAACCCGGAACATATCCGTAGGATCCCATCGGGACGACCCTTCTGTCAACGGCCATTGTGCCCCGATGCGGCCACGTTCCCGTCGCCGTTCTGTTTCCGGTATGTGTGTACCCTGTCGAGACCATCGTAATGACTTTGCTGTACTTGACTCCATTGTATGAAACAGCAGTACCCTCAGCCACGACTTCCGTCACAGGTTTGCTGACTGTTTTCCGCGCGATCTCCCTGCGGCTCTGTTCAACGCCTCCGAGGTAAATGATTTCATAGGTCACCTTGTCTTCGCCTTTGACGCCTTTTTTGGTCACCTTGGATTCTCCTTCGAGAAGATCCGAAGTGTACTCCACTTTGGTCTTGTACTTTGTCGCTTCAGAAACGGTCTCCTTCTGCACCTCGTAAAGAGCTATCTCAACGTCCGTTCCGTCTTTCAGATCTGCATTCCGGCCGGGTTTCACGACATCCTTCTCCTCGAGCGTCACATCCCATCCTCTGAGCATATCGTTTACGGAGTTTCTGATGGTTTTGTACTGGGCAGTTTTGCCGTTAACGGTAACGGTAATATCTTTCACACTGTATGAAACCGCGGCAAACAGCCCCACGAGAAGCAGATTGCAGCCTATCGCCAGGGCAAGTACTCTGTAGAATTGCCTGTTTTCATTAATCTTCTGCTTTAGCCAGTTCATATACAGCCTCTGCATATATCTGTGCGAGACGGATCATGTTATCTATTGATATCTTCTCGTTCCTCTGGTGTCCGACCTCGGGTTCATTCGGAAATCTCGCGCCAAAAGCAACGATATTATCCATTGCCCTGGCGTACGTGCCGCCACCTATCACGAGAGGCCGGCTTTCGGTGTCCCCTGTATGGGCACGGTATATGTTCATCAGCGTAGATACGAGTTCGGCATCCGCGTCTATGTTTATCGGCAGTTGCTCCCTGAACTTGACGATACCATATCCGTATTCATCCAGAACCTTCATGATGCCTTCATACACCTGCTCGCCGCTGGCGCTGATCGGATATCTGATATTGACCGTGAGTTTTGCGGAGCCTTTATCAATCTCCATCTTGCCCACGTTGAACACGAGTTTTCCGGAATCTTCATCCGCTATCGCACATCCCATTCTCTCGCCGCTCAAGTCATATCCTATTCTGTCATTGTAGAAAGCGAGAAAATCTGTGACTCCGTCATTGAGGAAGTTCAGTCTCCCCAGAAGATCCATAAGAATGGATACCGCATTTACTCCCTCCTCAGGATGGGCTCCATGGGATGCTTTGCCGCGCACGCTCACTTCAAGACCCCTGCCGACGCCTTTGCAGCTGATATCCCATCCGTAGGCGCTGCGGCAGCTGTCTGCGGTTTCCCGTATCAGATCATATTTACCGCCGGTCGTATCATTCACCACGGCCCTCGCAAAATCAGGAACCGCATTCGCAGCGGTCCCTCCGCTTGCCGAGCTCAGTTCGAGGCCTTTGCCCCTGGACTTCGGGAGTTTCGCGACGATATCAAAGATCAGAATGCCCTTCTCTGCTCTGATGACAGGGAAATCCCCATCGGGAGTGAATCCCGCATCAGGCAGATCCGGCGTTCGTTCCAGATAATATTTCATACCGTGCCAGTTCGTCTCTTCGTCGAGCCCGAGTATAAGCCGTACTGTTTTCGCCGGTTCAAACCCGCACTGTTTCAATGCCTTCATGGCATAAAATGATGCGATGACGGGTCCTTTGTCATCTGTTGTCCCGCGCCCGTAAACATATCCGTCGGAAATCTGTCCGCCGTAAGGATCGCAGTCCCATCCGTCTCCTGCCGGGACGACATCGAGATGACCTACGATACCGACTACACCGTCTTCTGTTCCGTCGTAATCAATATGTCCGCCGTAGCCATCTGCATCAAATGTACTGAACCCGGATTCTTCGCCCATCTCAAGCATCAATCTGTAGGCCCGGTCGACTTCTTCGCCAAATGGTGCAGCTCCCTCTGTTTCAACCGCCACGCTCGGTATGGATATAAGCTTAGACAGAGATGTGAGCATCTCTGTCTTGTTTTCGCTTATTTTTTTGTTTACTGTCTCAAGAAATGCTTTATCTGTCATCTGCCTCTGCTGTCTGTTACATTACAGCTTCGACGCCCTTGATCTCCGGATAGCTTTCAACGAGAATCCTCTCTACGACGCCTTTGATTGTCATCTGAGCGCCCGGGCATCCTGCACAGTGTCCCTTGAGTCTTACTTTAACGATATTGTCCTCTGTATATTCTACAAATTCAATATCCCCGCCGTCTCTCTGCAGAAACGGTCTGATCTGATCCAGTGCATTGTTGATTTTCTCTTCCATTATAGTTCCCTTCCTTTAATAAATAATCTATTTCAGAGCCTCAACCGTATAGATTGTGGCCATCTTACCATTTTTCCACGTGTTGATATAAGCCGTCTTGATCGGGTCTCCGCTCTGGCTGAAATTGATCAGTCCTGTTGCCCCTTCAAAACTGTACTGAGGATCGGCGAGAATCTGATTGATTTCTTCACTCGTCGCATCATCGGGCGCCTTGTCTATCGCGTCGACCGCGACAAAGTAAGCGTCATATCCAAGAGCCATCGCATCGGAAGGCTCGCTGTTATGTCCGTATTCCTCTGCATATGCCTTGAGAAAACTCCTTCTCTCTTTCGTAATCGCTTCACCTTGTATTCCGCTGTTATCCGCGGAGAAGAACTGCACAAAAGCAACATTCTTTGAAGTTACCTTATTGCTGAGCATATCGAAAAACGCTTCGTCTTCCCACTCAGAGTCGCCGAGGAAGGTGACGTTCAGCCCCATGTCCGCCGCTTGGTTGATAATGTTTGCATCATCCGTGTAATCTCCCGGAAGGAATACTTTGTCGACTTTTGACTCCGCCAGTTTTTTGAGGACGCCGCTGTAATCCTTCTGTCCCATGTTGTACTCTTCATAGTACGCTATGGAGTCATCATTTTCTGTTTCAGCCTTCATTCTGTCGGTGAACGCAGTCGCCTCTGCAAGGGCCACATCATCGTCCCTAGGCAAAAGCACCCCGGCTACGTTTTCGTTTTCTGACTCCAGTATGTAACGCGCCAGCAGGTCTCCCTGGTTTGAAGTAACATAGCAGACTCTGTAGTAATACGGATTGTTCTTCGTCACGAGGGGGTTGGTGTTGGTGATCGCAATCGCCGGTATCTTCGCCTCTTTTATGTAAGGCGATGCGGCAAGTGAATAGACATTGCCGTAACTGCCGAGAATCACCTTAGGTTTTTTATCGACCAGAGTCTTTGCCGCCGTTTCCGTCGCATCGATATCTGACTTGTCATCGGAAAACACCAGTGATATGAGTTTGCCGTTGACATTCGGGTGGACCTTGTTCGCCAGCTGTATGCCTCTGATCTCGTCTTCGGCGGCCTTTGAATCAGCTCCGGTGACAGGCTCAAGCACGCCTATCTGGATAGTCGTGTTCGTGTCCTGCTTGTCTATGAATGCCGCCTTAAAGTTGTCCCATGTCGTGCATCCGCACAGTACCATCATCATTACTGCAAGCAGTGATATTATAATTGTAATCTTTGTTTTCTTCACCCGTTTCACCTCGTTGCGCATACATAGTTATTATACATACAACCCCTGAAAACGTAAAGGACTGATTGCGCCGCATGCCTGTCATGTGCACTAAAAATTGACATTATTCTGATAAAACGATATGATTATTGTACCATTTTAAGAACATTATTAATGAAGATAGACTGAGGAGACAGGTACAATGAAGAATGTAATACTAAAGAAACTTCTGGCTGTCGCTCTGTCACTTGCCGTTGGCGCGACATTCATACCGCTTCTGGGCGATGGCGCCTACGCAGCAGATACTCAGGAGAATAACCCTGATGTGGTAGTGGCAGACGAACCGGCAGAACAGAACGGCGCAGACGACATCGATATCTCTGTGGAAGAACCTGCACCGGGTGAGAACGATATTGTAGATATCACGGATGGAGAAGCTGCAGACGAAACAGCCGTTCCTGAGGAAGCAGCTCCAGCAGCCGAGCAGCTCGATACACCGGCTCCACCGGAAGAAGATGTGGCCGAGGAACATGTTTATGGCGGCGGAAATGCAAAGCATCTTTACATTCCGGCTTTGATGGATGATTCGGACGACGGCAAATTGAGTGCGCAGAGTGTTTCCCTCGGTGCTGTTGATCCGAAACTGTACACTGTAAACATCACACAGAGCGGCAACACTGTTAAATTTTCTGCATCAATCGATCCCAACTACTGTTTCATAAACGCGTTTGTTGATACGACTGCTGTCTATAAACCGTTTTCGCTCTCCAACGTGAGTTCCTCTTTCAACATCGGCGGTTATGCGACAACAGGATACCACACAGTTTCTCTGATGATTGCAAAGGCAAGCAATCCGGATGAGCCAATAGACTTTGTCGGCAGACAATTCATCTCCTGTAACAACATCACTGCTGCTCCAAATTACAACGGAAAGTTCTACTATGTTTATTCCAAGTATTTCGATTACTTCCCGTTTGATTTCGGCAAAAACCTCGGCGGCACTCTGTATCTGGAATATAAGAAGAGCGGCTGGAAGACTTGGAAGCGGACAGGCGCTATGAAGGCCAACGCAATCAAGCTCTACATGGATCAGGGATTTAAGATCAGCGGACTCTCCCCAAACAAAAAATATAAAACCAGAATCCGTTATGGAACATATGTTACATATTCAACAGATTACGCCGGCGACGGCAAGTCCTATTTCTTCGGCGGACCTGTGCGTAACACAACGACCATTAAAACAGGAATGCCTAAAAAGCCAAAGGTCAAATCCCTGAAGGTAAAGGCTGTCAAGGTCAAGCGCCATAAAGTAAAACATTACGGCTATTATACCGGCGTATACCTCTACACAGAGAAATACTACACTTATAAAGTCAAAGTAACTGTCAAACTCAAGAAAAAACCTGGCGCAAAAGGCCTTTGGATCAATGGGAAGTTTGTCAAAGGCAATAAAAAGAAATACACTGTAACGCTTCCTGGATCCACTTACAGTTCTAAAAAGCCTAAGGGGAAGAAGTTTACCGTCGCCATCAGTTCATACAAGAGCAAGTCCTATGGCGGCCTATCCCCACTGTACAAGAAGGTCAAGAAGATCAAATAGTTGAAACCCGCTGTGATGGCAGTATGTTGCAATCTATAGGAGGATAAAATGAAACAACCTATTTCATTACGTTTGTTTGCAGTTCTATTATCAGTAGCAATGGTGTTTACTATGATACCACTGAGCGCAGGACTGGCATTTGCAGAGGAAAACACGGATAGCGAAGCAGTGCAGGATAGCGAGCCGGTGCAGGACAGCGAGGCGGTGCAGGATCCGGAAGAAGTCACATTACAGCCTCTTGACAGCACTCCTGCCGCAAAGGCTTCCGGTGATGAAGTCATCGTTGGCGGAGATAGCAGCTGCAAGCATGATTGGTATAGCTACATTTTCAGCAAATATTTACCGTATGATGATGAATTTCATTTACGGCTACGGTCTTACTGCCACAAGTGCGACGCAGACTTGGGTAAACTTGAAGCTCATAATCGCTTCAGCAATTATGTAAATTGTATACCGCTTGATGCATCTAATCATAAGCAGATACGCCACTGTCCCGATTGTGATTCTGACTATTATGAAATTGTAGAGCATGATTTGTATGAGAGTGCGTCACCATACAACAGCAGCTATCATCGAACAGGATTGGAATGTGCAGGCTGTGGTTATAAGGAATACTACGGTTTCGAAAAACACCGTTGGGACAGCAGTGATGAAAGCTGTGTCAGAAAGGCTACGCTCTTCAAAAAGGGAATCATTGAAAGCAATTGTGCTGACTGCTACCAAACGATGAAGAAGAATGTCAGCTGGAAGCGGGGTTCATCGTACAGTGCTTCTTATAAAATCACATATTTTTCAAACATATACAGAAATTCAAAATCCGTCACTGTCAAGATCGCTAACCCGGCAAAGGGTGCCGTTCTGAAAGTCAAAATCGGCAAAAAGACTTACAAAAAAAAGATAACAAACAACAAAAAGAAAATCAAAGTCAAAATCAAGAAGCCGAAAAAGTATGCGCAGAAATTTACAATCAAATTATACTACAAAGGCAAGTTGATCGGCGTTCCTGACTCATATCTGATCGATGACATTGAGACTTTCGACAGAGTCCTTTATGGAAAGAAAATCAAAAAGGGAATGTCCAAGAAACAAGTACGCTATCTGTACGACTGGGGCGAACCTCGTGATACGGCATCCTCTTCCGGAGGTTACACTTACTGGTATTATTGGAGCAGTAAATATGTCATCTTCAAAAATGGTAAAGTAAAGTACTGGTATAAATAACAATACCTTAAACAATCGGCAGGAGATCCATCGGATCTCCTGTTTTTTATGATATAATCGACCCATGGAACACATTGAAACAAATCATAAAAACAAGCATCGTCATGCGGCGGGAGCGACGCGGCGGACCATTCTCATTTCTGCAGCATTACTCTTTGCTTTTGCATGCGCATTTGTTTTCACAGGCTGCGGGGATGACAAACCCGTAGGCGCCGATGTCTCAAAAGGGGTTGCCGGCGTTGCATACTATCATTACGATCCGGCTGACTTCAACGGGAAATGCGACAAGCTCGAGGAACTCGCGGCAGGAGAAGACGCGGATGCAATCATAAAAACATATGATGAACTGTACGCGGAGTGCGAAGAGCTCGAAACTCTTTATTCTGTAGTATACGTTATGTACGCTGCGGATGTGACGAACGATTATTATTCGGACGAACAGCTTTACTCCTATGACAAACTGCAGAAGTGCTCTGACAGATTGTGCGGAATCTGCCGCCAGATCACAGAGGGTCCCTGCGCGGAACAATTCAAAAAACACGTGGGCGATGATGCGTTCCGGGAATTTGCGGAATATGAAGTAATGACCAAACGCGAGAAGAAACTCGTCAAAGAGGAAAAGAAACTGGTCGACGAATACTATAACATCATCGACGCATCGGATAAGGACACCTATAAGTACAAGGGAAAAGAATGGACCTTTGAAATGATTTCCGGTGAGGCGGGAGAAGAATTGTCCATCTCCGATTATGACGGTTATGTTGAAATCTATGACGGTCTGCTCAAGAAGACCAACGACAAGGCTGGACCGATTTACCTGAAGCTGGTGAAGATACGGTCTGAACTGGCGGACATCGAAGGATACGATAACTTTGCTGCGTACGCCGATGAGGAAGAATACTGCAGAGATTACACCGAGGACGATATTGAACAGCTGCATAAGGATGTCAAAAAAATCTCGCAGCCTTACTTCGACAATTACTATTCATCCGCAGAAAGCGATGGCGTCCTTCCTCATATGTCAACGAAAAAGCTGCTGAGCAACCTGCAAAAGTACAGCGCTCTGGTCGATGATATGGCCAGTGATTCCGCACAGCAGATGATTGATGAGAATCTCATCAGCATAGGTGATGAAGACGGCCGCCAGGACGGCGCATTCACAACATATATCCGCAAAACCAACCGCCCGTTCATCTCGATGACCCTTGACGGACAGCGTGATTTCATCGTTCTGTCCCATGAATTCGGCCACTTCGTCGAATACAACAACGAAACGCCGGACAACATCCTGACAGACAAAGACAATATCGATCTTGCGGAAATCGCGTCCAACGGATTTGAGGGACTGCTGACCAATTATTATGATGACATCTTCAAGAGCAGTGCGGAAACCGCCAGAAAAGATACCATTGGCGAGCTCCTTGAAAATGTTATCGACGGATGCGTTGAAGATGAATTTCAGCGCGCGATATATAAAAATCCGGAAATGACCCTTGATGAAATGAACGAGTTGTATTCGGACATCTACGCCGAGTACAACAGCTGGGCAGAAGGCGATCCCGGATACTCCTGGGTATATATCGGTCACACTTTCGAATCGCCGATGTATTATATAAGTTATACTGTCAGCGCACTTGCCGCTCTGCAGATATGGAACCAGAGCAATAAGAATTTTGATAAGGCTGTAAACACATGGGAGAAGATCATCGCTGAAGGAACGTACAACCAAACTTATCTGGATGTTATCGGCAAATGCGGACTCATCAAGTTTACCGAAAAGGGCGCTGTTAAAAAGATATGCAAGCCTGCACTCAAAGCAACCAGTAACGAATTGGATTTTGATTATGACTTTACGAATTAATATCCTGCGGGGCCAGGATCAGATAGGCGGCTCCATAATTGAATTATCAACAGAAACCACTCGCATCATCCTTGATGCCGGAGCGAACATGGGTGAAACAAGAGTGCACACTTTTGTTCCAAAAATTCCGGGACTTTTTTCGGGCAAGCCCGCATATGACGCGGTCTTCGCTTCCCACTACCACTCGGATCACATGGGGCTTCTCCGGTACGTTTTGCCGGAAATACCGATTTACATGGGCCGCGGCGCTTATGATGTCGCATGCGCTATGAGCGCGTTCAAAGGCAGGACACTCGGTTTCTCGCCAGTGCTGATGAAAGCGAATGTGCCCGTCACTGTCGGGGACATTACAGTAATTCCGACTCCATGCGATCACTCCGCATATGATTCGTTCATGTTCCTTGTGAAAGCATGCGGCAAAACCGTATTGTACTCTGCTGACTTCCGTTCAACAGGCCGTATGGATTTCGATAAACTCCTTCGTGATCTTCCTGAAGTGGATGCTCTGATTACAGAAGGCACCACTCTTTCACGCGGGCCGGACTTCCATGAACCAAGCGAAAAGGAACTGGAGGATTTTGCGGTGGAGACACTCAAAGACCGTAAGGGGCCCGCACTTGTATACCTGTCAGCACAGAATGTTGAGAGAATCGTCACCGCATATAACGCTGCCCGCCGTACCGGTAGAAGATTCATCATGGATGAGCTGACTGCTGTAGTCGCAGAAGCTGCAAAACTGAAAATCGACGGGTACGTCTTACGCGCTTCACACTCTCTAGCTGAACTTGGAGAGGTCGTTGCAGCAAGCGCCGGCGGCGGAAGGCACAGGACGCACAGGCGTAAGTCCGGCACATTCCCGGCGGTGTCAGCCGGTAAGGCTTTTTCTTCCAACGACTTCCTGCTCTGCGTCACACCGCAAAGCCTGATCAACTTCCGGAAGGTTGCTCAAAAAACAGACTTCAAAGACGGTGTGCTGTTCTTCGCGCGCCGTGAAACGCATATGCTGCAGCCGGCGGTATCTGCATTTGTAGCACTGATGGAATCAGTCGGCGCGATCGTTCCGGTCCTTCACACAAGCGGCCACGCAGACAGCAATACAATAGACCGGCTGATTCGCGATGTCCGTCCATCGGTCATCATTCCGGTCCATACAGAATTGTCCAACTGGTTCGCCCGCTATGAGGACGAATGTCAGGTCATATATGAATGCCGCGATTACGAAGTGTAAACGCGCAGAACATCTAAGGATTCTCAGGGCTCTCAGCCCTGAGTCTTTTTATGAGACGATCCATGGTAAGGTCGCCAAGTTCAATGACTTCTATGTTGAGTTCCGCTGCTCTCATGCGCATGAGGGCCCGGTTTCTGCTGGCAGGCGCTGAAGTTACAATGATCGCTCTGGAACTTCTGCCCCCGAACCTGTCTCTGAGCACTGCAAGTTCATTGAGCGCTTCCGTTCTTATCTCACTGGTCTTGCAACTGATAAAAATCGGTCGGACTCCCTGAACGGCCATCACGTCAATCTCGTTTGTTACAGCGTTTCTCTGTGTCTGTCCACCTTCCCAGTTCACCACAGCGCTGAGAACCACATCATCGAAACAGCCGGCCGCAAGGCATGCGCGGTAGACCTGCAGTTCCAATACGGATCCTATGTCGCGAAGCCAAAAACGAACGATTTCATCAGGGAATCTGAATGAGAGCCGATCATTGGAAATCTCAAGCTGCTGAATGAGTCCGGCATCAGCCAGTTCCCGGAACATCGCTTCTTCTGCTGTTGCCTGACCGTGATCTACCCGGACGGTCTTCGGACCCTCTGCGTCAAGAACGCCGGGTTCTGACGAGGAAACCACCTGGATATATCCGATCTGCCGCCTCCAGATTCTGCGGTATTTGCGGAATATGGCGAACAATGCATCAATGTCGTCCTGTCTGTTCTTCAGTTTCTCATTGTCTTCCCTTCCCGGAAGAAGTGTGCCGCCTGCCATGAGGAAGCAGGATCTCGCATCCAGAGTAACATCACATTTGAGACTTCTGGCAAAAGGCGCATTTTGAATCTCAAAAAAGGAATTTCTCTTTCCGCTGTAGGTGAATACAGGCGTATTTCCGCAGACAGCTCCTGCCGCAAACAGCGAGGCGTCCGTCCCGCCGGAAATATCGATTGCACAGTCCTCATATGTCTCGAGGATTTTCTTCAGCTGCCTTTCGACCTTGGCTGCATCCAGCAGACTTACCGGTACGACCGTAAGCTTTACAGAACAGCCGCGGTACGCGAAGTACTTGTTCAGAGACTCCCTAAGCGTTTTGTCCGATACCGTCTCCGGCGGACACAGTATGACCATCTCTTCCGGCCGGAACATCTCCGTGGCAAGAACATTCTCGATTGGTTTTTCATCGTATAATTCAATCAGTGTTTTCATGGTTAGATTGTAACACAGATGGACTGCTTTTGCGCCGGAAGCTTTTTGATTAAAGTGTTGACAACCACAATTTGCTATTATATAATGCAGATAGTGAATTATTAAGATGTGATATAAAGGAGGAATATGGCTATGACCTATAAACCTGCAACTTATGACGCTCAAATGTTTATCGATACATTTGAACATGAATACACCTGGCTGAACGGTTTCATGAGGAATGTCAGAAGATACGGAAACAGACCTGCCCTCATCGATCCGAGCACGGACACCACCTGGACTTATAAGGAACTGGATGCGGAGTGCAATATGTTTGCCCACGCACTGAAGGAAGATAACGTCGGCAAAAATGACGTCGTTATGTCCATCCTCAACAACTGTCCGGAATTCTGCTTTACATACATCGCTCCAAGAAAGGTCGGTGCGATCATCACGCTGGCAAACTTCAAGCTGTCACCGGGAGAACTCGCCAGACTGATCGAGCACAATGAGCCGAAAGTTGTAATGTACTGCGCGGAGATCTGGGACATCATCGTGGAAGCAGAGAAGCTCTCAGCCTTCAAGCCACTCAGATGGATCATGTGCGACAATCTGGATGACCTGGATCTGCCGCTTGGACACATCCACTACAGACAATACGTCAAGAATCACAGCAAGGAAGCCCCGGCGATGGATTTCCCTCACCACATCTATGATGAAGTCATCCGTATGTGCACCAGCGGAACTTCCGCTCTGCCGAAGAACGTTCCATTGAATGATATCAACGAGGTCCTCTCCGCGCACGATGCAATCATGCACTATCCGTTGAACTGCAAGGATGTCTGCATGAACATGACGCCGCTGTTCCACAGAGGCGGCAGCCACTCCGGCGGAACCTGCCCGACTTTCTACATC
>CACYBO010000065.1 GCA_902772685.1 uncultured Eubacteriales bacterium
GCATCTGTGAAGGCGACGAGGTCGAAGCAGTTTATGAACACTGCAACCTGCACGGACTCTGGAAGAAATAAGAGTAAACAAAAAAGGGCTGCGATGTGCAGCCCTTTTTTTATTCCGTTTTTTAGTGTCTTTCAAGCACAGTCGAAAAGACGACCTGTGTCTCAGTTCTGCCGAACTCCTGAAGCTGTCCGATGAATGTGTCGAGGTCCGATGTGGATGGGAACACCACTTTCAGCAGCATGGAGAACGGTCCGGTGATGTGGCTGCATTCGAGGATGCAGTCTTCCTTCTGAATGAAGTCATAGAATTTGCGCTGATCCTCCGGCAGTACGGAGATCATGATAAACGCTTTGATTCTGTAACCGATTTTTTCGAGGTCGATATCTGTGTAGTAACCTTTGATGTATCCTCCTCTTTCCAGATTGTCGATGCGCTGTTCGACTTCCGAAGTTTCCATGTCGAGCTGACCAGCGAGTTCTCCCACGGAAGCGCGGGCGTTCATCTTGAGCAGGTTCATGATCTGTACATCCATTTGATCGAGATTATTCATTGTTCTGTTTCCTTTCGTATCATCTATCAGTTATGCTTTTGCATGTATTTCTTATTTACGTGCCGGACCCGCGTCGCGGATTTCCTCCGGCATGTCAGGGTACTTGGCGGCGAAGTTGTTGATGAACATTTCCGCCAGTGCATCCGCCTGCTTATCGTAAGCCTCCCCGTCTTCCCAGGTGTTCCTGGGAATCATGATCTCGGACGGCACGCCTTCGACACTGACCGGTATCTCCAGATTGAATCTGTCGTCGTGCACGTATTCAGCACTCTCGAGACTTCCATTCAGAGCCGCGGTAACCATAGCCCTTGTGTAAGCGAGCTTGATGCGGCTGCCCGTTCCGAAAGCGCCCCCTGACCATCCGGTGTTGACCAGATAGACCTGCGTGCCATACTCGTCCAGACGCTCACCGAACATGCGCGCATACTCTTCCGCACGCAGCGGCATGAAAGGCTCACCGAACAATGTTGAGAATGTAGGCTGCGGTTCCTTGACGCCGCGTTCAGTGCCGGCCAGCTTGGCTGTAAACCCTGTCACGAAGTGGTAGATCGCAGCATTGCGCGTGAGCTTTGAAATCGGCGGAAGCACCCCGAACGCGTCGGCCGTCAGGAACAGCACGACCTTAGGGATCCCGCCTCTGCCAAATGTGCTGGCATTAGGAATGAAGTCGATCGGATATCCGACTCTTGTATTTTCAGTCAGCGACCGGTCTGAGTAATCCGGAATATGGTCTTCGTCAGTCACGACGTTTTCCAGAACTGATCCGAAGTGGATCGCATTGTAGATCTCCGGCTCTTTTTCTTCTTCCAGGTCGATGCACTTCGCGTAGCAGCCGCCTTCGAAGTTGAAGACGCCTTCCTCCGACCAGCCGTGTTCATCATCTCCGATGAGTTCACGGGCCGGATCAGCGGACAGAGTTGTCTTGCCTGTCCCTGAAAGGCCGAAGAATATGGCCGTATCACCTGTCTTCGGGTCCATGTTGCAGGAACAGTGCATCGGAAGCACGTCCTCCTCCACCGGCATGGCGAAGTTCATGATTGAGAACACTGTCTTCTTGATCTCGCCGGAATACTGGGATCCTGCGATGATAGCGAAATGGGCCTCATAATCGATGATGATCGCAGCCTCCGAGTTGATTCCGTAACGCTTCGCGTTGACTTTGTATCCCGGGGCCACGAGAATCGTGTAATCCGGCTCTCCGAACCGGTGCAGTTCCTCCGATGTCGGCCGGACAAGCAAGTCGCGTATAAACAGATTCTGGGACGGAAGTTCGTTGATGACACGGAAGCTTCTCCTGTACTTCGGATCTGCTCCCGCAAAACCATCAAAGATGTACACTTCATTTCCATTCAGGAACCCGATCATTTCGTCCCGGATGGCGTTGAACACATCCCTGCCGATCGGGTGATTGACATCGCCCCAGTTGATCGTATCGTGCACTCCGTCTGTGTCGACAATGTATTTGTCGTGGGGCGAACGGCCTGTGAATTTACCGGTCGTTACAGCCAGGGCTCCGGTATCCGTGAGGATCCCCTCACCGTTCCGGATGGCCTTCTCGATGAGGACAGTCGGGCTGAGATTTCTCCTGACGACTGAACGCCGCAGGCCGAGTTCCGACAGTCCATACGTTTCGCTGTAGTTTTCATGGATGGTCGACGCCTTCTGATTGTCCTTTACGATCGAAGGATCAATCTGGAAAATGCCGCCTCCGCTGTTGTTGTTTTTCAGCATGGTCAGTCTCCTCTGAACATAACATCTTCTGTTTGAATTCTTCGGGTTATTTTATTATATATGATATA
>CACYBO010000066.1 GCA_902772685.1 uncultured Eubacteriales bacterium
ACCTGCAAGAAGAAAAAGGGTGCTACAGGATACTACTTCTACTATGCAACAAAGAAGAGTGGCAAATATAAGCTGGGTGTGAAGTCGACTTCCCGCACAGGCACTATCAAAGGACTGACACCAGGCAAGACCTACTACTTCAAAGTCAAAGCCTACAAAGGAAAGATCCTCAAGAAGTTCACTAAGATGAGCAAGCCGGCCAAGTGCAAAGCCGTACTGAATGCACCAGGCGTAGCATACAAGGATAGATGCTGCTGCAGAATTGCATTGAAATTGAGTGGCTCTACAGGAGCAACAGGATATAAGATATACAGATCACTTGAAAAGAACGGTGAGTATGTTAAGGTCGGAACCACATCTGCGAAGACATGGATTGATGAAGGACAAAGTGGAAAAGAAAGTCTGGTTTTAACGCCTTCAACGACATATTACTACAAAGTCAGGGCATATTATGGTTCCCATCATTCGCCATACAGCAGTGTTCTGCCTGTAACGACAATGGATTTGATCAATGGCAACGCAAGCAAATACAGTCCAACTTGGTCAGAATCACTGGTTCCGCTGCCGGATCAACATGAAAAGCTCAAAGATAGAAACATCCTTTTCCTTGGCAGCTCTATTACCTATGGAAGTGCTACAGATGGAGTGTCTTTCGCAGATTACATTGAAAAACGGGACGAAGCAACTGTCATGAAGCTAGCTGTTTCGAGTACGAATATGGCTTGGAAGACGAAAACCGATGGCAGTTATGTGAATAGGCTGACGAATTATGGGCCAAATCAGTTTATTCCAGATATCTTCGCATGCCAGCTATCCTTGAATGATTCACTGAATGGAATTGCTTTGGGATCTGTGCCAGAGCTTGATTTCAATGACCTTGACGAAGAAAAAGTGCAAGAGCTTTATGAAAAGGCAGATACGGTAGGCGGTGCGATCGGGTATATTACAGCTTATGCGCAGTATTATTGGCCAGATTGCCAAATTGTGTTCTACACTGTTCGGAACAATGGCTACAACACGCAATACACCAAGATGCGTACCATGCTTTATGATGCTCAGAAAAAGTATGGTATGAATCAATATGATAAACATATGATTGAAATTATTGACATGTGGAGTGTCAAAGAACTGACTGATGTAAAATCACATCTTGAGACGTTCTGCTTGTATATGTATGACAACAACCATCCGAAGATGGCAGGGTATTTGCATCAGTGGACGCCTGAGTTCGAAAAAGCATTTATCAAATGGATGCCTCCGGCAAAATCAGCTGATCCAGAAGAACCTGAGGAACCGGAACAGCCTGATCAGCAGGGCGAACAAGTTGATCCGGGCGACTCTGGCGGTGGTAACGATTCAGGTGGCCAGAAGCAGAATGGTGCGCCAACAGATGGTGATACCAATGGCGGATCTGACGGCGCTTCTGACGACGGCTCCGACGGCGACGGCGGCTCCGATGGTGAGTCAAATGGCGGCGGATCTGAGGGTAATGATGCTGACATTACTGGCATCATCCTGTCATGGCTCCGCGCAGCGTAATAATGAAAATCGAAAAGTAATAGTTTTGGTTCTCTAAGCAAACAAAAACTAGCACTTCCTCATCATTTCAAAAGCAAAATAGATGCGGGGTGCTAGTTTTTTATTGGTTTGGAATGATTTAATAGCATTGAAGCAGATCAGAATCTGTCCACTTGCCATAAAGTGCTAGTTATCAACCTGAAAATGATTCAGAACTAGCACTTTTTGATTTTAGACTGTTAGGTCACATCAGAGATTCATGGGCTCGTCCGTTTTACCGCTCCATGAGCTCGTTTCGCTTGATCTTTCCGTTGAAGGTGCGCGGGATCTGGTCGATGACTTCTATGACCTTCGGCTGCTTGTTGGCGTCGAGGACCTCCGCCAGGAAGGACTTGAATGCCTTTGCATCATATTCGGCGCCGTCTTCCAAAGCGATGAAGAGCTTTGGTGCCTGGCTGGTTACGGCGTCATCCATCGGGATGCAGGCGCAGTCACGGACGATGTCAGACTTGATGACCTGGCTCTCGATTTCCTCAGGGCTGATTTTGACGCCGCCGAAGTTGATGACGTCGACTTTGCGGCCCAGCATGTAGACGTAGCCGTCTTCGTCGATGTAGCCGAGGTCCTTGGTGTAGATGTACTCGCCGTCCGTTGCCTTTGCAGTGAGCTCCGGCGCTTTGAAGTATTCCTTCATGTTGATGGCGCCGCGGCTCGCCAGGAATCCGAGGTTGTCGCGGGAGGACTTGATTGGGTTGCGGTTCTCGTCCACGACGATGAACTCGGCGTTTACAGCCGGGCGACCGATGCAGCCGGGAGCACGCTGGGTGGTTCCGGACGCGCCGCCTACGGATGAGCCGCTAGCATCGGCAGGGTCGTCGTTGAAGTCCATAAGGCAGGAGCAGCCCGCTTCCGTGCTCCCATAGAAGTTATAGAGCCTCGTCTTCGGAAGAATGCGCGACAGGTGCGCCTTATCCTCCTCGGAAAGCGGCGCGGAGCCTAGCTGGATGTAGTCGAGGACATCCGCATAATCACCGAGACGGTCTTTGCTTAGCTTGAAGAAAATGTTGAGGATGCTCGGCGACAGATCCATGGCGGTCACGTGGTACTTGTCCATCTGCTTGAAGACGTTCTTCAGCAGCATGATGTTATCTGCAAAAACAACGCTGCTTCCGTTGGCCAGATTTGCGTAAGTTCTGCGCAGGCCGTGGGAGTGGGAGGTCGGCATCGGGACCAGTTCTACATTGTCCGGTTTCATCTTGACGCCGCAGCAGACGTTCTCCGCAAGGGCCACGTCGTTGGCGTGGGTGAGCACGATGCCTTTGCTTTTGCCTGTGGTGCCGGTGGAGAAGAGAATCTCCGCCACATCTTCC